>USCI01000001.1 GCA_900553255.1 uncultured Oscillospiraceae bacterium
CCGGGTTGGGGTTCCGCATGGCCGCCATGATCCTGGCCGAGGTCGGCGACTTCACTCGGTTTGACTCCCCGGACAAGCTGTTGGCTTATGCCGGGATGTCGCCATCCACTTACCAGTCTGGGCAACTCAAAAACTGTTACCCTCACATGGAAAAACGCGGCTCCAGATACTTACGCTATGCCCTTTACAACGCGACCAAATATGTCTGTCACTGGGACCCGACCTTTGCCGATTACCTTGCCAAAAAACGGGCTGAGGGTAAGCACTACAATGTTGCACTTTCCCATGCTGCCAAGAAGTTGGTTCGGCTGATATTTGCCATGGAAATTTCCGGAATGCCGTACCGTTTGGCCGCCTGACTTCTTTTTGTTAGCTAACGGGGGCCTTCCAGCGCCTCTGCTTTGCTATACCCTTTTTGAATCATCTTTTTTCGCCACCACCATCCTTTTTGCGGCTTGACTTCTAATAGTTAATCTTTCGCGTGTGCGGTAAGGCCCCTCCTGCTGCGCCATGCGCCAAGATGCGCGCGTGCAGCGAAGAAAGGGCTCCGGCCTGGAATAGGGACGCCGCGGCTTTTGGCTGCGCCCGGCGTTTTCTGGCCGTACCTAATTAGGTATTATACCGTATTTGCCGCCGGGATGCAACCGCGGCAAAAGAATTGCCGGTTTTCCCTGCCGGAGACATGCTGCAGGGAAAAATCGTGAATTTGCTTAATATAAAGAGCGGTTATATGCAATTGTTGGATGATATGGCAAAATGAAAAGTAAAACATGCGGTTTTGATAAAGAAAAGTGGAGCAAAAACTGTTATGCTGATAACAGCAAAAAGCTCGGCGGCGAGCTTGAAAAAATAAAGGGGGAACGTACAGTGAAAAAATGGATGAGTAAGGCAGCCGGCTGTCTGTCTCTGGCGGCGATGCTGATGCTGCCGCTGGCGGCATCGGTGAGTGCGGAAATCCCGGCCAAGCCGGAAGGCAACGCCAGCCTGATTACCGGCGCGCCGGTGATTCCGGAAGCTGCCGGCGGGATTTATACCTACGCGGACAACACGCTGAGCGTACCCGGCCAGCCCGGCGACATGTATTATGTCAGCTACCCTCTGGCGTCATCGCTGGAAGCGGATGACAGCTATGGAATCGCCGTGGATGTCAGCATCACGGCGCGGTATGACGAATACATGGGTCCGGCGGTGATCTTCCGCCAAAACACCGACGGCAAGCTGCTCGGCCTGTGGTTCCAGCGGGATACCCTGTACTGCGGCGTATTCACGGCGGCGGAAAACGGGGGCTTTGCCCTGGAATCGACGCTGGGTAACATCAACAATCCTCTGGCCGACGGCAGCAGCGGCACCCTGAAGATTTACACCACGCCCACCCGGATCAATTTCTCGGTACTGGATGAAGACGGGAACCCGGTTACCCTGACCTATGAGCAGGGCGGCACCGATTACGACATCGGCCCCGAGCATGGCTGGGACGTGGCCGGCGGCGCACCGGCGTTCGGCATTGCGGTCAAGGGAACCTCCTGTGCCTTCTCCGGCACCGAGGTGTATGACACGGTTCCCGCGCCGGTCGATCCGGGCGATGATGGCGATGGGGATGACGATGGTGAACAAGGCGGCGATACCGGCGACGGCGAGGACGGCGGCGAGGAACCCACCGAACCCGAAAAGCCGCCGGTGGATGCGCGTCCGGAGCAGGTGCCCGACGCCTCCGGCTGCACCAACCTGCTGACCAACAGCACCCCGTTCCGTACGGCTGCGGAGGGGTATTCCTTCAAGGACGGCGTGCTTAAGGGCATCGGCGACCCGGTGCTGACCCGCGAATTCGGGAGATTCCAGCTTTCGGGCCTTTCCGCTGACGACACCTACCTGTTCAGCCTGAAAATGAAGGTCAACACCCATTTTGACGAGTATTCCGGCTGTTATATCGGCTTCCGCGGCGTTGACGGCAAGGATTTTTATGCCATGGGCTTCCAGGCGACCGGCTTGTATCTGATGGACTATCAGAGCAACGACTACGCCAATGGTGCCTCCTTCACGGTGGTGCAGCAGGCCCCGTTTGCCCTGCAGGACGGCAAGGAATACCAGATCGACATCTTCACCACCCCGACCAAGGTGTCGCTGTTTGTGGACGGTGCGCTGATGCTCGACTATGTGACGGTGGAGAAGCAGGATATTATGCCGAGCGTGCTGTCGGCCAACGCCAACTTTGAGCTGAGCGATATCCGCCTGTATAACCTCAGCCAGGGAGCGGGCGGCGGCTCGGTGAATACCGGTGTGGACGGAGTGACGGTTGTCCTGGTTTGTGCGCTGGTGCCGGCCGCGGTGGCCTGCCTGGCGGTAACCCGCCGCCGCGCAGTGCGCCGATAACCGGCATTCACGCAGGCGTTCCGGATTAAACGATGTGGAAATGCTCTCCCGATGATGCAGCGGAGGCGGTCTGTGCTGTTCCGGGAGGGCATTTTCCGATAATTCCATCAACAGGGAGGCTATCCGCATGAAGCGTATCCAAATACTTGCCGGCCTTTTGGCGGCGGCCCTGCTGCTGACCTGTACGTCCTGCGGGAAAACGGCGGTATCGTCCGGCGGGGCGTCGGATGCCTCCGGCGGCAGCCCGTCATCGGATGCGCAGGCGCCGGTGATCTATGAACAGGAGGGCGTACATAACTGTGTGCTGATGTATCCGGCCTCCGGGCGGGACGTGGAAAAAACCAAACCGTATGTGGCGCGCATGCGGGATTATATGCCCACCGGGGAGTGGCTGTTCGATACGTTCATCTATCTTCAGCTGCTCAACACCAGCGGGGTGTTCGACGATCACGTAGGCGCCACCAAGGAAGACTGGCTGAGCTGTTTGGATCGCTTTTTCCGCAGCGATACCGACATCCATGCGCTGGAGACGTCGGTCCGGCATCTGAAGCAGTCCATCGGGGATCCGCCCTCCAAGCGCAAGGTGGTCATCGGCATCCCTTACCCGCATAAGGCAACCGAAAATTTCGGTGATGTGGACGGTGACGGGAAGGAAGAGGATTTCCTGGACCCGGCCGACCGGCGCAAGGTGCTTGACTGGTATATCCAGGAGGCCATCCGGCGGTTTGACGCCTGTGAATTCGAGTATATCGAGCTGTGGGGCTTTTACTGGATCGAGGAAGCGATGGCGACCGATGAGGAAGCGGCCGCAATGGCAAGTGAGCTCATCCACGACGCGGGCTATAAATTCATGTGGATCCCGTATTATGAGGCTCCCGGCTATGAAAAGGCGGACGAGTATTTTGACGTGACCATCATGCAGCCGAACTATGCCTTCAACGCCTGGACGGTGGACGGCGAGGTTGGGCCGGAGCGTATGGCGGACACCTGGGATATCTGCCGAGAGAACGGCTTCGGCATCGAGGTGGAATTCCGCAGCAACAGTCCCCATGACGTGGCGGTATTCCAGCGGTACCTGTCCTACGGGGCGGCGGACCGCCTGGGCTATCAGCAGCATGTCAACGGCTATTATCTGGGCGCGTGGTTTGTAGAAAACACCTATTTTTCCAGCAATAAGGAGGACGTCGCGATCTATGAGCTTTTGTGCGACTACGTGACCGGGAAGAAGGTGGAGGATCCGGACGTATACACCGAGTCGGCGGTCCTCACCGGGCAGACGCTGGAGCTGGAGTCCGGCACGGCCGACCGCATCAGTCAGGTGCAGCTGCTCGCCGATACCGAAAAGCTCGGCAGCTGGCGGGGTACCATCACTGCGGAGTTTTACCGGGACGGCGCATGGCAGCCGGCCGGCTGGATGAGCGTAGCGCCGGACCCGCTTGCGGAAGGAACCCGTACGCTGGCGATCCCGACCGAAGGGACGGCGGAGAAAATCCGTCTGACGGTGGAGGGTGAAGCGGCGCTGCCCGAGGGAGCGGTGTGGGCGACGGCGGTCGACCATACCGGCTGCCGCACCCAGGTGAATTACTGCCAGGGGAAAAGCTACACCCTGACGCCGGATCCCGCCTCACGCACCTATGGCGACACGACGGGAGACCTCCTGAGCAACGGGGACGATACCAACGACCGCGTCGGCTGGTACAGCCGGCCGGCCCGCATTCTGGTGGATCTGGGGGAAGAACGGACGGTGGACGGGCTGCAGCTCTTTGTAAGCGAATCGGCGGGTGCCGGCATCTCGCTTCCGGCGTCCGCGCTGGCGGCCTTTTCCGGCGACACGCCGCTCAAGCAGGCGGAGTCCGGCCTGGGTGCCCTGCCGGGGAATTTTCGGCTGGCAAGCGGCGGGACACCGCAGAGCACCGGCAAAAGCGGCCCGGGCGGGGCCGTGTACCGGATTGATTTTTCGGTTAACTCTGCTGGAACCCGGTATATCACGCTGGAGGTGGAGCCGCAGGCGGCGCGCTGGATGATGTTCAGTGAACTGCGGGTGACCTCCGGCGGCAGTACGGTGCCGGTGGCGTCGTATACGCTGCTGACCCTGCCGCAGGCGACGCTGGGAACCGTAAAAAATGACAACGGCACCCAGCTGACCAACGGCGCGGTGGATTACGGACTGGATAACGACTGCGTGGCGTGGGATACCGAGACAAGCCCCGGGACGCGGGATCTCGTGGTGGATCTGGAGAAAAGCGAAACCATCCGCGAAATCACCCTGTATTCGGTCAGCAGCGTCGCCTACGGCAATGCGTACAGCGTGCGCAATGCGGTATTTTACACCTCGGAGGACGGCGTAAACTGGACCGAACAGGGAATCGTAGATAAGAGCGCGCTCATCCAGGGCGGCAACGAGCGGATTTATCCCGTGCCGCTGACCTGTAAGCTGGCTCAGCCCGCTTCGGCCCGGTACCTGAAGGTCACCATCACGCCGGGGCAGGGGGTCTGCGCGATATCCGAGATTACCGCTTCGTAAAGGTGCCGGAGCGCCTGTCCGGCGGGCCGATTCCAGAGAAAAGGTGGGTTGTTTTTGGGCAAGGCACGGTTTCACTACGATAACACGTTTATACGCAACCCCCTTCGCTGCGGAAGCTTTGATGTCTGCCAGGTGGGCGACCTGTTCTGCGGTCAGGATTATACGGTGCCGGGCCACCGGCAGAACTGTTTTGAGCTGTCGCTGGTGGTATCCGGGAAAGCGGTTTTCAGCATCAACGAGGAAGTTTACACCGTATCCAAGGGGGATCTGGTCTGCAATATCCCGGGGGATTACCATGTTATCCGGTCGGATGACCGGGACCCGATGCGCATGCTGTACCTGGGGTTTTCGGTCAACCGGGAATACGGGGGCGGGGAGCGTTTCCCCCAGCTGGAAAAGCGGCTGTGCGAGCTGAAGGAACGAATTGTTCCCGGCCAGCAGGAGCTCAGCGCCACCTTTTTCAAGCTGCTCAACGAAATCCATCAGGATGAGGCGTATAACGCCGAGCTGATCGAGATGTATGTCAATGAGATTGTCATCCTGGCCTGCCGCAGCCTATTGGGGCGGGAAAACCGCCGGCGGATTCCGGTGCTGCCGGACGCGACCGAAAACGGGCTGATCTACGACATCATCAACCTGCTGGATTCCCGGTCGGTCGAGGTCGGTCACCTGTCCTCCATCGGCGAGAGGCTGGGATACAGCTATTCCTATCTGTCGCAGTTGTTTTCCAAACGCATCGGCATGTCCATTACCGAATACTTTCATCTGCGGCTTTTTGAAACGGCGCTGCAGTCGCTGTACGACGGCGCCGGGGTCACTGCGGTGGCGGAAAAGCTGGGGTATACCTCCGTACCCAATTTCAGCCGGGCGTTTACCAATTATTTCGGAGTGCCGCCCACGCGGTTCCGCGAAATCGACGCCCAGTGGCTGGATACCGGTCGGATCCGTCTGGAGCTGGCCAAGAGCCGGGCGGGCCGGAGGCCGCAGGAGGAAGAGGCAGACAGCTCAAGTAGAAAGCAGGAACAGCAGTATGGACGATAGAGAGAAGCAGTTTTTCCCCGATTTTCATCATTGCGCCCTGTTGTATGCGTCGCCCCAGCGGGAGCTGGAGATGATGAAGCATTACACGGCGCGGTTCTTTACCGATCGTCCGGGCGGCGAATGGCTGTTTGATGCCTTTCTGTTCATCCGGCTGATCAACACCACCGGCGTCCAGGCCGATCATGCCCGGGCGACGGCGGAGGACTGGAAGGCCTGCCTGGATGAGTATTTCTGCCCGGGCCGGGAGATCGCGCTGCTCGATCAGGCGATTGAGGAGAACCGGCAGGTCATCGGCGAACCGCCGTGCCGGCGCAAGGTGATTATTACCGTCCCCTATCCCCATCCGCAGACGGTGGGCTTCGGCGATATCGACGGGGACGGACGGGAGGAGGATCTGGCGGGCGCGCCGGGACGGCACCGCGCGATGGAGTGGTATATGCGGGAGGCAATCCGCCGGTTCCGGGAGGCGGGCTACCGTCACCTGGATCTGTGGGGCTTTTACTGGGTGGACGAGGCGATGGACAACGACGAGGACATCGTGGAGGATGCCAGCCGGCTGGTGCACGAGCTGGGCTACCGCTTTCTGTGGATCCCGTATTACCGCGCGCCGGGCTATGAGCATGCGCACCGGTATTTCGATGTGACCATCATGCAGCCGAACTACGCTTTTAATGCGTGGACCGAAGGCGGCACCGTGCGGGCGGAACGGCTGGAGAATACCTGGGAGCACTGCCGCCGGCTGGGGTACGGCATTGAGATGGAGCTGCGCAGCGGCACGCTGTACGACGCGACCATCTTCCAGCGGTATCTGGCCTACGGCGCGCCCGGCCGCCTGGGCTATCAGAATGCGGTCAACGCCTATTTCCTGGGCGTGAACCTGTATTCGACCGATACCGGCCCGTCGGCCAACCGCCTGTCCGAGATGTATGAGCTTTTGTGCGACTATGTGACCGGAAGGCCGGTGCCTGACCCGGACGTACGGATTGACACCTTTGCTTTGCAGCAGGACGGGATTGATCTGCTTGCCGGTACCGAGCAGCGGATTTCCAGCGTGGATCTGCTGGTGGACACCCGGCGGTTCACCGCATGGCAGGGGATGCTGTATGCAGAGGTGGTCTGCGGGGACAGTGTGCGCCCCGGCGGCTGGGTGCTGGCCGCACGGGAGGACGGGGAGCGGTATCAGATGTTCTCCATCCCGATGGCGTCGCGGGCGGAGATCCTGCGGATCCATATCCGCACGGATGCGGGCGAGCTGCCGCGGGAGGCCATCCGCAGCATCAGCCTGGACTGCTCGGGCAAGGCCACCAACATCAACTATTGCCTGGGCAAGACCTATACTTTGCTGCCGGAGCCTACCGAGCGCCCGTATGATGACAACGCATTGGGCGACCTGCTGATCAACCGGGATATTGCCGGGCAGCGGCTGGGCTGGTTCCATAACCCGGTTCAGCTGTGGCTGGACCTGGGAGCGGAGGTGCCGGCGGATACGCTGGAGATCTACGCGCTCAGGGGCTACGGCGGGGTCAGCCTGCCGCAGAGCGGCTTTGCGGTATTTTCGCGGAACAAGCCGGTTCCGGAGGTGTTCGGCGGCGTGGGGGAAATCCCGCAAGAGCTGCGCAGCGCCGGGCTCGGACAGCCGCAGACCGCCCTGGAGGGGATGCCGGAGATCCACCGTTACCGCTGCCGGGTGGAGCGGCAGATGACCCGGTATGTCTCCCTTTACCTGCGGCCGGAGACGCTGCACTGGCTGATGCTGTCGCAGCTGCGGGTGCTGGCGGGGGATACGGTTCTTCCGGTCAGCCGGTATAAGCTGCTGGTGCGTCCGGCGGCCAAGCTGGGCAGCACCCATGTGGACAGCGGCAAGCAGCTCACCGACGGCACCGAATCGAGCGGTTTTGACAACGCGGTGGTGCTGTGGGACGCCCGGGAGGGCGCCCGGACGCTGACGGTGGACCTGGAACAGCCGCAGAAGCTGCACAGCGTGTCGCTGCATACCCTCGCCTGCGAGGAAAAAGAGGTATTTGTCCCGGACTCGGTGGTTCTGTCCGCGTCGGATGACGGGCGGAACTGGTATGAGCCGCAGGAGATCAACCGGTATTCCCTGACCGCCAACGGCGTGGGGGACGTAGTGTTTCAGGCGCAGTTTTCCCGGGAGCCGACCGCGCGCTGGCTGCGGGCGGAGATTTCTCCGCGGGAGGGCTACTGCGGGATATCGGAAATCACCGCGTGCTAGGCGGCGGGCCGTGCAGCGGCGCGGATGACGCGAGAAAGGATGGCGCGTATGAAAAGACGGTGGCTCAGCGGCCTGGCGGCACTGCTGCTTGTGCTGACGGCGGTATTTCCGGCCGGCTGGAGCGGCGTGCGTGCGGAGGCAGCGCCGGAAGCGCTGACGCAGACCGGGGTGTCGGCGGACGCACGCAGCTACGATCAGTACCGGGCGCTCAACGCCGACCAGCCGGCGGGCACCCAAACGGTGGCCGTGCCGCTGTCGGCGGGCCAGCCCGATGAAGAGGCGCAGATCACGCTGGAAAACGGCTGGAACGGCGCGGAGGAAGCGGTGCTGTGGGACAATGCCGCCGGTACGGTCACCTGGCCGGTGACGGTGGAGCAGGCGGGCTGGTACTGCCTGGCGGTGACCTATCATACGCGAAAGGGCTCCGGCGGGCCGGTGGCTCTGTCGCTAATGGTGGATGGCGAGACGCCGTTTTCCGGCTGCGAGACGCTGACGCTGCCCCGTTTCTGGCGGGATGAGCTGGAGGACGGCGAAATGCCGCGCGACAGCAGCGGCAATGAGGTGCAGCCGGCGCAAAGCGAGGTGCTGCGGTGGGAAACGGTGCTGCTCAGCAGCGCGGACGGCCTGTATCCCGACGCCTGGCAGTTTTACTTTTCCGCGGGTGAGCATACCCTTTCCCTCACGCTCGGCGGCGAGCCGGTGGCCATCGGTGCGCTGGAGCTTCGCCCGCCGGAAAGCGAGGCCGCCTATACCCGCCCGGAGGGCGTCGATACCGCTGACGGGGGCATGGTGGATACGGTGGAGGGGGAGAAGCCGGCGCTCAAGACCGATGAGGTGCTGCACCCGGTGTATGACCGCACCGACGCGGCGACTCTGCCGGCAGACCCGTACCGCATCCGCCTGAACACCATCGGCGGGGAACACTGGAGCACCGCCGGCCAGTGGATCGAATGGACGATCACCGTCCCGGAGGACGGCTATTATCAAATCGGCGGCCGGTTCCGGCAGAAGGTGTCGCAGGGCTCGCCGTCAAAACGGCTGCTGCGCATCGACGGCGAGGTGCCCTTTGCGGAATGCCGGAGCCTGTCCTTTGCCTACGCGCTGGGCTGGCAGACCACCTGGTTCGGCGGGGAAGAGCCGTATCTTTTCTACCTGACCGCGGGTGAACATACGCTGCGGCTGGAGGTGACGTCGGGGGATATGGCGCCGCTGATCCGGCAGCTGACCCAGACGCTGGACTCCCTTAACGCCATGTACCGGAAGATTGTGATGATCACCAGCGTGCAGCCGGACATGAGCCGGGATTATGACGTGGATCAGCAGATTCCGGAGCTGCTCGGGGTGCTGGAGAGCCAGGCGGCGTCGCTGCGCGCGGCGGCCGCGGCGATACATAGCGGGCAGAGTACCGGCTCGCAGGCGGCCTCGCTGGAACGGCTGGCGGAGCGGCTGGAAGGATTTGTGAAGAAGCCGTACAGCATCCCGGAGCAGCTGTCCGGCTTCCGGGAGGATTTGTCCACCCTCGCTTCGCTGCTGCTGGATCTGCGCAGCCAGCCGCTCGAGCTGGACTGCCTGTACGTCGGGCGTCCGGGAACGGCACTCCCGCGGGCGAGCGCCGGCTTTTTTGAGCAGCTCTGGAGCGACCTGCGTAGTTTTCTGGCGTCGTTTTTCATGGATTATGACCAGGTCGGCTCGGTGGACAGTGACCGCTGCATCGACGTGTGGATGACGGTGGGGCGGGAGCAGGCCAACCAGCTGCGCCGGCAGATCGACACCGGTTTTGTGGAGCAGACCGGCATATCGGTGCGGCTGCGCCTGGTGACGGTGGGGCTGGTGCAGGCGGTGATGGCCGGGGAAGAGCCGGATGTGGCGCTGAATATCGCGCGTTCGGATCCGCTCAACCTCTGGCTGCGCGGCGCGCTGGCTGAGCTGCAGGATATGGAGGGGTTCGAGGAGCTCAAAGCGGAGTTTTCGCCCACCGCTTTTGTTCCCTATATGACCGGCGAGGCCCTGTACGGGCTGCCGGAGACAGAAACCTTTGACATGATGTTTGTTCGCACCGACATTTTTGAGGAGCTGGGCATCCAGCCGCCGGAGACGTGGGAGGACCTGTACCGGGTTTCGCAGATTATCCAGCGGGCGAATCTGGAGGTGGGCCTGCCCTCGACCTATACGCTGTTCGGTGCGCTGCTGCTGCAGAACGGCGGGAGCTTTTTCAGCGAGGACGGGCGGACGCTGACGACCGATTCGGCGGTCGGCCAGCAGGCGTTCCAGGAGTGGATCAACTTTTACCTGGAATACAGCTTCCCGCTGAACAAAAACGAATATAACCGTTTCCGCACCGGCGAGATGCCGCTGGTGGTCACCAGCTATACGCTGTATAACCAGCTGACGGCCGCGGCGCCGGATATCCGGGGGCTGTGGGAGATGCTCCCCATTCCCGGCGTACGCCGGGAGGACGGCACGATCGACCGCTCGGAGGTGGCCGGCGGTACGGCGTGCGTGATGCTCGGCAGCAGCGACCGTAAGGCGGACGCATGGACCTTTATGAAATGGTGGGTCAGCGCGGATACCCAGGCGGAATACGGCCGCGGGGTGGAGATGGCGCTCGGTGAGGCGGCGCGGTATACGCCGGCCAACCGGGAGGCGCTGGAAAGGCTGGGCTGGACGGCGGCGGAGAGCGCGAAGCTCCAGCAGCAGTGGGACAGCGTGGTGGACCTGCCGGAGGTGCCGGGCGGCTATTATATTTCCCGCAACCTGGACAACGCCTTCCGCGCATGCGTGTATAAATTCAGCAACCCGCGGGAGATGCTCAGCCACTGGACGTACGAGACCAATAAAGAGATAGCCAGAAAGCGGCGGGAGTTCCACCTGGACGGCTGATTCTGGAGAAAGGCGGAGTGACGTGAAGCGGAATACGGATGGGCAGACGGCCGGTGTGCGGCCGGCCGGGCGGGGTTTTCGCCTGTGGCGCGACCTGCGGCGCGAGGCGCCAAACTATGTGATGATGGCGCCGTATCTGCTGTTTTTTGTGACCTTTACCCTCCTGCCGGTGATCATGTCGGTGGTGCTGGGCTTTACCAACTTCAATATGCTGCAGCCGCCGGAATTTGTGGGATGGGATAACTTCCTGCGGATGTTCCTCGACGACAGCGTGTTTCTGACGGCGCTCAAAAACACCCTGATCTTTGCGTGCGTGACCGGTCCGGTCGGGTATGTGCTCTGCTTTATGTTTGCCTGGCTGATCAACGAGATGCCCCGGATCCCGCGGGCGGTGATGACCACCGTATTTTACGCACCGGCGCTTTCGGGGCAGGCCTATACGGTGTTCCAGCTGTTTTTCGGCGCTGACCGCTACGGGATTTTCAACGGCTGGCTGCTGAGCCTGGGATTGCTCAAGGAGCCGGTTGCCTGGCTGCAGGACACCGGCACCATCATGACGGTGCTGATCGTCACCCAGCTGTGGCTGAGCCTCGGCAGCGGGTTCCTAGCGTTTATCGCCGGATTCCAGGGGGTGGATCCCTCGCTGTTCGACGCTTGCGCGATCGACGGGGTGCGCAACCGGTTCCAGGAGCTGTGGTACGTCACCCTGCCGTCGATGAAGTCCCAGATGCTGTTCAGCGCGGTGATGCAGATTGTGTCCGCTTTCACGGTGGCGGATATCTCGGTGCAGCTGGTGGGCTTTCCGAGCACCGAATATGCCGGCGAAACGCTGGTCACCCACATCATGGACTACGGCAGTACCCGCTATGAAATGGGCTATGCGTGTGCGCTGGCCGCCTTTGTGTTTGCGCTGATGCTGGTGATGAATAAGCTGGTGACCCTGGTGATCCGGCGGGTTGGGCATTGAAAGGAGGAGTTTCCGTGAAAGATACGCGGCTGACGGCGGGCACAGCGGGTGCCGCACAGGGCGTGCGGCACAGGAGGACGGTGCACCTGTGGCATAGGAAGGTCAACCGCTCGGCCGGCGGGACGGTCGGTATCTGGATATTTCTGGTGCTCATGGGACTGGTCATGGCGCTGCCGCTGTATTATGCGGTGGTGTCCTCCTTTAAGCCGTTTGACGAATTTTTCCTGTATCCGCCGAAGTTTGTCGCCCTCAACCCGACCTGGAACAACTACCGCGAGCTTTTCGGCTTTTTTGCCAACTCGATGATGTCCTTCTGGCGGTATGTGTTCAACAGCGTGTTCGTGGTGGTGTGCTGCACCGTGCTGCACGTGCTGTTTTCGTCGATGGCGGCGTACCCGCTGGCCAAGAACGAATTTCACGGCAAGAAGGTGATTTTCTCCACCGTGGTGGTGGCGCTGCTGTTCGTGCCGCAGGTGACCTTCCTGACCCAGTATGTGGTCATCGAGAAGCTGGGCCTGCTCAATACATACGGCGCGCTGATTTTTCCGTATGTCGGTACGTCGCTGGGGCTGTTCCTGATGAAGCAGTTCATGGAGCAGATCCCCCAGTCGGTGCTCGAGGCGGCGCGCATCGACGGTTCGAGTGAGTACGGCATCTGGTGGCGGATCGTGATGCCCAACGTCAAGCCCGCGTGGCTGACGCTGATCATCTTTGTGTTCCAGAGCGCCTGGGCGAACAACGGGCAGATGGTCATTTACGACGAATCACTCAAGCTGCTGCCTTCCGCGATCAGTCAGATCCTGTCCACCGGCAGCACCATCGCCCGCCAGGGTGCCGGCATGGCGTCCACCGTGTTTATGATGATCCCTCCGATCCTCCTGTTTGTCTTTTCCCAAAGCCGGATCATCGCCACCATGGCGTATGCCGGCATCAAGGAATAAGGGGGAGGGAAGCCGATGAAAAAGCGAATCAGGACGCTGTTATGCGCGGTGGTGCTGCTGCTTGTGCCGGCGATGGACTGCGCGGCCGATGCGGATGTGCGGGACAGCTATACCTATACCTACTGGGGCGACGCCGAGCCGCTTCCCGCCCTGTACGAGGCGCAGCGGGTGATCCGTGCGGAGGACAGCGGGCTGCTGCCGTTCAAGGAGCCACAGGATCTGTTCGTGGACGCGCGCCATGATAATAAGGTTTATGTGGCGGATACCGGCCGGGACCGGGTGGTGATCTATGACGCGGATTTCACGCTGCTCGGCGAGCTGCATGAGCTGACCGGGCCGGACGGAGCACAGCAGACGCTCAGCGTGCCGATGGGTGTATTCGTGGACGCGCAGGAGCGCATCTACGTGGCCGACCAGGGCAATAAGCGTGCGGTGTGCGTGGACGCGCAGGGGAATATCCTGGCGGAATACCGGCAGCCGGAGGGGGAAATCACCTTTGAAAGCGTGGATTTCCTCCCGGTGAACGTGCTGGCGGATACCAATGGGTTTGTGTACGTGCTCGGTGCCGGGATGCTCGAAGGCGCCGCTGTCTACACGCAGGACGGCGTCTTTCAGGGGTATTACGGCGCGAACACGGTGGAGGTTACCCTGTCGGTGGCGCTCAATAACTTCTGGAAAAAGCTGCTCAACCAGGAGCAGCGGGACAAGATTGAGAAGAACGTGCCGGATCAGGTGGCGAACTTTGACATCGACAGCCGGAATTTCATCTATACCTGCACCGAGATTTCTCAGACCAACCAGAACCAGATCAAGCGCTTTAACCCGGTGAGCGTCAACGTGCTGCGCAGAAGCAGCACCCTCGCCGCCGCATATCAGGAGGTTTACGGCGACCTGAAGGTCAGCTATCTCAACGGCACCGCGCAGCGCAGCTCGTTTGTGGATGTGTGCTGCGACAGTGAGGGATATATTTACGGGTTGGACTTCACCCGCGGGCGCATCTTCATGTATACCGGCGACGGCGAGCTGGTCGGCGCATACGGCGGCACCGCCGAGCGGGAGGGGTATTTCCGCAAATGTGCGGCAGTGGATGATATGGGAACGCGGCTGGTGGTGCTGGATTCCGGCAAAAACGACATCACGGTGCTGTCCCGCACCGCCTTTGCCGAAAACATCGTGCGCGCGCAGACGGCGTATAAGACGGGAGACTATGCCGCCTCGCTGGAAAGCTGGCAGCAGGTGCTCGGCGCCGACCGCCATCTGGAGCTGGCGATCAACGGCGTAGGGCGAGCGCTGTATAACCTGGGAGATTACACCGCGGCGATGGGCTGGTTCCGGGAGGGCAACGACCGGGTGGATTACGAAAAGGCTTTCCAGCGCAGCCGCGATGACCGGATGCGGGCGCTGTTCCCCTGGCTGCTGTCGGGGCTGGCCGCCGTGGGTGTGCTCGCGGGGGTATGCGTGCTGGTGCGCCGTCGGAGGCGGGCGTCCGCCGCCGCAGATTACGGTCCCCGAAAGAGGGCGTATGTGCGGCATATCCTCAGCCATCCGACCGACGGCTTCGACGACCTGCGGGAGCAGAAGCACACCCTGCTGCTCTATACGCTGTTTATCCTGCTGCTGTTTTTCACCGGCCGGGTGGCGCAGCGGCAGCTGACCGGCTTCCTGTTCAACACCAACGATTTTTCCACCCTCAACCTGGCCACCGAGTTTTCCCGGACGATCCTGGTGTTTTTGCTGTGGGTGGTTTGTCACTGGGCGGTAACCACCCTGTTCTCCGGCAAGGCGGCCCCGCGGGAGATCTGGACGGTCAGCGCGGTGGCGCTGACGCCGTACGTGGCGGCGATGTGGATCAATGTGCTGCTGAGCAACGTGCTGCTGACCACCGAGTCGATGTTCATGACCATTCTGCAGGGTGTATGCGTGCTGTGGGCGGTCTGGATCCTGCTGTCCGGCCTGATTGATTATCAGGAATTTTCGTTCTGGCAGACCATCGGCTGCATCCTGCTGACGCTGGCCGCCATGCTGGTGGTGGTGTTCGTGCTGGTGCTGCTGTTCAGCCTGTTCCAGCAGGTCGCCAACTTTATCCAGACGGTGGCGCGGGAGATCATGCTGCGCATGCAGTAGCGTGCAGGAGGAGGTTTGTATGTACAGGAAACGAACCAACCGGTTCGCCGCCGGCGCGGCAGCGGTGCTTTGTGCGCTGTCCCTGTGCGGCTGCCGCGGGACACAGGCGCCCGCCGCTGCGGACACGGCCCCGCGCGCCGTGGGTGAACCGCTTTCCGGCGGGGAGCAGACGGTGGCGTCCGCCGGCGCCTGGCAGCTGACGGTGGAAGCGTCCACCGGGGAATTTGCAGTGGAAAACCAAGCAGCGGGCGTACGCTGGCGTTCCAACCCGACCGCCCAGGAACGGGAGGCGGATGAGATTGCCAAGGGCAACGGCCGCGCGCTGCTGGCGTCGGCGCTGCGCATCGAGTATCAGGATGCGCTGGGCAACATCAGCGCATCCTCCGGCTACACGGCGTCGGTGCGTAAGGACGGCCTGAGGCTGTACGCCATTGAGGACGGCTTCCGGGCGGAGTACACCTTTGTGGACGAGGAGATCGTTATCCCGCTGGACGTGCAGCTGCAGCCGGACGGGCTGCACTGCTCGGTTCCGGTAGCCGAAATTCAGGAACTGGGGGAGAACCGCCTGCTGACGCTGACGCTGCTGCCCGCCTTCGGCGCGGCCGGCCCGGAGGAGGAGGGGTATTTCCTGGTGCCGGATGGCTCCGGCGCGCTCATCCGGTTTAATAACGGCAAATACCTGTACGACAGCTTTTCGATGCCGGTATACGGTGCGGAGGCGGCCCGTGAGCAGGATGCGCTGGCGTATACGGGGGAAAATGTGCTGCTGCCGGTGTTCGGTGTCAGCAAGGGAACGTCCGGCCTGCTGGCGGTGATCAGTGAGGGAGCAGCCGGCGCGTCGGTGGAGGCGTCGGTCGCCGGCAAATCCACCTCGTATAACCTCATCAGCGCCGCTTTTACGCTGCGCAGCACCGAGGGCTATACCATCGGCACCTCGGTGGGGGTCACCAAGGAGGTGCGCCTGTATCAGGAGGGCGCTCTCGGCGGCGGTTCGCTGGGCGTGACCTACCGATTCCTGGATGAGGGGCAGGCGGATTACGCCGGGATGGCGGTCTCCTGCCGCGAGTGGCTGCTCGGACGGGGCTGGCTGCCGGAACAGAAGACGGCGGCGCTGCCGCTGTATGTCCGCCTGCTGGGCGGTGCGCTCAAGGAAAAATCGGTGCTCGGCATCCCGACCAAACAGGTCGAAAAGCTCACCGGCTTTGCCCAGGCGGCGGATATCCTGCGGCAGCTGGAGAAAAGCGGCGCGGATGACCTGACGGTGCTGCTGGAGGGCTGGTCGCAGCCGATGCTGCAGGGAAAAATCGATGTCAAGGCGTCGCCGGCCTCGGCGCTCGGCGGGAAAAAGGAGCTGGCGGCGCTGCAGGCGCTCTGCCGCGAACAGGGAACCGCCCTGTACCTTGACAGTGAATTTCAGAAGACCGCCAAATGGGGGAGCGGATACAGCTCGTTCCTGCACGCCGCCCGTACGGTCAGTGGGGTGCCCGCGACGGTCAGCCGCTATGATCTCGCCAGCCGGCTGGCGGTGGAGGGGACGCAGGAAAACCTGCTGTCTCCCGGCGTTTTTACCGACGTATTCGGCCGTTTCCTGGCCGGCCTGCAAAAGCAGGACGAATCCGGTGAAACCGGCCTCGGCATGGGTTCGGCCGCATATATGCTGTACAGCGATTACGGCGCGGGCTACAGCCGGGAGCAGAGTGCGCTCGCCGTGCAGGCGGCGCTCGGGCAGGCAAAAGCGTCCGGCCGCGGGTTGGTGGGCTGCCGGGCCAACGCGTATGTGTGGCCCTATGCGGACAGCCTGCTGGCGCTGCCGCTGACCTCGAGCCGCTACAACATCGAGGACGAAACGGTGCCGTTTCTTCAGATGGTGCTTAAGGGCTATATCCCGTACAGCACCCCGTCGGTCAACCAGGCGGACGACCCGCAGGAGATGTTCCTGCAGGCGGTCGAAACCGGCAGCGGGCTGCTGTTCACCCTGATCGGCGGGGCGGCGCAGCTCACGCGGGACACGGTGTACGCGGAATATACCAGCGCGTCGGCCGCCGAATGGATCGGCCCGGCGGCGGAATATCAGCAGGCGCTCGCGCAGCTCGCGGCGCAGATCGGGGACAGCACCATTGTCGGGCACAGCCGGCGCGGCAGCCTCAGCGCCACGGCGTATGAGAACGGCGTGACCGTGTACGTCAATTACGGCAGCGCGGCAGCGCAGTGGGGGGACACGCAGGTGCCCGCCCGAAGCTACACGGCGGTGCGGGAGGACAGCGTGAAGGGAGGCGCATGAGATGAATACGATACGCAGGGACGGCGGCCGGTGGTCCTTTGAGAAGAAGAAACGCCGTATCGGCTATGCGTTCATAGCCAGCTGGCTGATCGGCTTCTTTCTGCTGTATGCCAAGCCGCTCGTGGAGTCGCTGGTGTATACCTTCCATACGCTCAAGGTGACGTCAAGCGGGTTTGAGATGACTCCGGCGGGGCTGGACAATTACCGGTACGCGTTCTTTTCGGATCCGGATTTTCTGCGGATTCTGCTGACCTCGCTGAAGGACATTCTGTACCAGACCCCCACCATCCTGGTGTTCAGCCTGCTGATTGCGTTGCTGCTCAATCCGAAGTTCCGGGGCAGAGGCCTGATGCGCGCCGTCTTTTTTCTGCCGGTGATCATCGCGTCGGGCGTGGTCATCAACATCATCAACGGCGATGTAATGTCCACCGTGATGATGTCCAGCGAAAAAAGCGGCCAGCTGTTCGAGGTGGACGCCTTTTATGAGATGCTCATCGGCATGGGACTGAGCGAAAGCCTGGTGAGCACGATTGTGGGGGTGGCGAATAACATATTTGAATTGTCCTGGCAGTCCGGCATCCAGATCACCCTGATCCTCGCGGGGCTGCAGTCGATTTCCCCGACGCTGTACGAAGCGGCGGCGATGGACGGGGGCACCAAATGGGAGGTGTTCTGGTTCATCACCTTCCCGATGCTGACCCCCATTCTGATGGTGGCCCTGATTTATACCGTGGTGGAAATGTTTACGAATTACAGCAACCCGGTGATGCAGAAGATCCTGGAATACGGCAATAAGCTGAATTTTGCCTACAGCTCCACGATCGCGTGGCTGTATTTCCTGGTGATTGCCGTGCTGCTGGCGCTGGTGTTCCTGCTGTTCGGCAGGCGGGTGGTCTATGCGGACTGAGAAAGGAGGGGGCATATGATTCCCTGGTTTTCCGTGTGGGAGGCGAAGGTCTCCGGCTTTGTGCAGCGGATGGAGGGGCGTTTGCTCGGCAGTACGCGGGTGCGCCGCCGTGTGTCCGGCGTGGCCGGCTTCATCGGGCGGCTGCTGATCTTCACCGGCTTCAGCTTCATCATTCTGTATCCCCTGCTGTATATGCTCAGCGTAGGCTTCCGGCAGGCGGACGACATGGCGGATCCGATGGTCATCTGGATCCCGAAGCACCTGACCCTGGAGAATATACAGGACGCTTTCCGGCTGATGGACTATCCGACGTCGCTGCGCAATTCGGTGACGCTTGGGGTGGTCAGCTCGCTGCTGCAGATCCTGTCCTGTGCACTGGTGGGCTATGGCTTTGCGCGGTTTGAATTCAAGGGCAAAAGGCTGCTGTTTGCGCTGGTGCTGTTCACCATCATCGTGCCGCCCCAGGTCATCTACGCCCCCACCTATCTGTCCTATAAGTCGTTTGACTTTTTCGGCCTGGGGCAGATCGGGCGGCTGTTCACCGGCGAGCCGTTCACGGTCAACATCCTCAACACCGGCTTCAGCCTGTACCTGCCGGCGCTGCTGGGGGTGGGGATCCGTTCGGGGCTGTTCATCTATATTTTCCGGCAGTTTTACCGCGGCCTCCCGCATGAGCTGGAGGACGCCGCCTATATCGACGGCTGTGGCTTTTTCCGGACCTTTTTCCGGGTGATCCTGCCCAACGCCTCGGCGGCGCTGCTGACCGTGTTCCTGTTTTCCATCGTGTGGTACTGGAACGATTATTACTACATCGCGATGTATTTTTCCAGCACCAAAACCGTTTCGATGGCGTTGTCGCTGCTGCCGGACGCGCTGGCCACCAACCAGGCGACACAGTCGCTCAGCGGCGACCCCTACCTGATCGGCACCCGGCTGCAGGCCGGCGCGCTGCTGGCCATCACTCCGCTGCTGATCCTGTATCTGTTTTTGCAGAGGTATTTCACCCAGGGCTTTGAACGCACCGGCCTGACCGGCTGAGTCTGCGGCAAAAAAAGAAAAGGAGAGCTGAAGATGAAAAAACAACTGGTTGTTCTGCTGGCACTGTGTATGCTGCTGAGCCTGGTGCTTTCCGGCTGCCAATCGACCACCACGTCCTCCGGTACGCCGGGCGAGGTGCCGGAAAACGGGATCGGCTCGGACGATCTGGAATCGGATTTCCCGACCATTCCGCTGGAAAGCAAGGAAATCCGGGTGATGACCACCAACCCGGAATTCGACGAGAAGCTCGTCGAGCTGCTCGGGCAGCAGTACGGCGTAACGGCGGTCCCGGTAACGGTCAGCTGGGCGGATATCCCGGTGCGGCTGTCCACGATGGTGATGTCGGAGGATGCGCCGGATCTGGTCATCAACCGCAGCGATCTGGAGGACTATCCGAATTATATCGTCAACAATCTCGTGCAGCCGATCGACGGCTATATCAACCTCGAGCATAAACTGTTCCGCGACCTCAAGGATGCCTATGAATACTCCCTCTGGGGCGGTGAGCATTATATGCTCATCGGCCATTTGGGGCATGAGATGGGGGTCATGTTCAACACCAGGCTGTTCGAGGAATACGACCTGGAAAACCCGTGGGAGCTGTACCTTAAGGGTGAATGGGACTGGGACGCGCTGCGGGAGATGGCGATCGAGCTGACCGAGGATGAGGACCGTGACGGCACGCCGGAGCGGTACGGCATGCAGTTTGTCAACCCCACCTCGTTTGTGTACAGCACCGGCAAAACGCTCGGGCGGATCGACGGGGCGAACAAAACCATCGTCAACCAGATCGAGGATCCGGATATCGCGCGGGCAATGAATTTTGTCTCGGACCTGATCACCAAGGATAAGGTGTGCACCACCGCGGTCAGCAGTGCGATCACCGATTTCCGCAACGGGAAATGTGCGATCCTGTACGGATCGGCGTATCCGTATATCGGTACCGAGCTCAAGGAAATGGCCAAGGCGGGGATCCTGGGCTTTGCGCCGCTCGCGCGCGACCCGCAGCTGGATACCCATTATGCGCGCGGCCAGTTTGCCGGCTATTTCATTCCGGTCGGGGCGAAGAACCCGCTGGGCGCGGTGGCGTTTTATGCGGTGGAACGGTATCTCAACACGGTGGGCAAGGAAGAAAAGGATAACGCCGACTGGGCGAAATACCAGTCTGAATATTATCTCAGCGATCTCAACCGCGAGCAGATTGAGGCGTGCTTCTCGGTGGAGATGCTGCCGGACCTGACGCCGTGGCTGGATCAGGGCGCGATGTGGACTATGATCGGTTCGGGCAGCAGCTGGGCGGCGCAGCTGCAGAGCTCGCTGCCGAAGATCAATGCACGCATCGAGGAGCTCACTACGCCCGAAGAGTACGACGCGCCGTCCGGCCCGAAGGTCATCGACGATTTTGAAGGCTATGGCGACGAGGAAAAGACGCTGTCCCGCTATCTGCTGATGGACGGCGGCGACCAGAACATCACCGTGTCGCTGGATGCGGCGCATTCCAATGGCGACGGCAAATTTGCGGCGAAGATCACCTACACGCTGGACAATGCCCTCTGGGGTGGCGTTTACCGCACGGTCAACAAGACCTGGAACGGCAACAATACGCTGCGCCTGTGGGTGCAGGGCGACGGCAGCGGTCAGGTGCTCGGCCTGCGGTTTGACACGGCCAACGGCGGCGTTTGGAGCAAGAACATCGAGATCAACAGCGCCGAGGGCCAGGTCATCGAGATTCCGCTCAGCGAGTTTGAGGATGCGTATGGTTTGGGCGCGGATATGGATCTGACCAAGGTGACCAAGTTCTATATCTCGTTCGGCGAGATGAAGACCGCCACCAAGACCATGTATATCGACAACATTGAAGTGATCGCGAAATAACGCCTGCGGACGGCCGGGTGTCGGGCACGCAGGGGAAACGGACTCCGGGGCGGCGCGCGCTGTCCCGAGCGCCCGGCCCCTGCGTGCCGCACAGGCGGACAGCGAAAGAGGTAGAACGTATGACGGTTTTGACGCAAAAGGAATATCTGGA
Source organism: uncultured Oscillospiraceae bacterium (assembly GCA_900553255.1). GTDB lineage: Bacteria > Bacillota > Clostridia > Oscillospirales > Acutalibacteraceae > UMGS1591. The sequence continues at coordinate 21,333 of USCI01000001.1, forward strand.
TAAGGTGCAGGCCTGCTGGAACGGCAAGAATGTCGGCGGGACGCTTGGCGCGCCGTTTGAGTGTCTGCGCGGCGTGTTTGAGCTGGACGGCTACACCGTCGAGCTGGGCGGCGAGCCGCTGCCGAACGACGACCTGGACCTGCAGCTGGTGTGGCTCAACGCCGCAGAGGCGTACGGCCCCGCGGTAAACAGCAAAATCCTCGGGGAATACTGGAACTGGTGGGTAACGCCCCATTGGGGCGAGTATGGCGCCGGAAAAAACAACCTGCGCGCGGGCATCGTCCCGCCGTTGTCCGGCGTGGTGAATAATGTCTACGGCAACTCAAACGGCTGTTTTATCCTGTCGGAGATCTGGGCCTGCCTGTGTCCGGGGCATCCGGAACGGGCGGTGCGCTATGCCTATGAGGACGGCTGCGTCAATCACTATGCCGAGGGGCTGTATGCGGAAATTTTCTGTGCAGCGATGGAGAGCGCGGCCTTTGCCGAACGGGATATCGAGCGGCTGATCGACATCGGCCTGTCCTACATCCCGCAGGACTGCGGCATCGCCGCAGCGGTGCGCAGCGTGCGCGGCGCGTTCGCGGCCGGCAAAACGGACGCCGAGATGTGTGCCTTTGGTGGACGGACGTTGTATATTACGGCCGAAGCCGGCGAGGGCACACTCGCTTTTCGGTCGCTGTGCTTCCGGGCAATTTCGGAATAGACTATCACCAGACGCTGCCTCTGCCGATGTTTTCCGACACCGGCAGAGGCTTTTTTATTTATGGGAAGGGTGTTTTCTTGCCGGGGAATGGTTGAAAATCGGGAGGCGGTATGCTATAATTTATCTTCAGACTGTAAATACTTGTCAATATTTTTTCCGGGTGCATGACGGTGTACCGGAAAATCATACTAAAAGCAACACATTGTTGTTTTGACAGGCGGATTTTGACGGCGTCAATTCCCATTTTTGGAATTGCCTGTTAAATTTTGAAAATGATTTGTTTAATCCTATCGACGAAAGGGCGAAACAGTTATGACGAGGGCGAACATCTATCGCACCCACCACTGCGGGGAGCTGCGCGAAAACGATATCGGCAAACAGGTTCGGGTGGCCGGCTGGGTGGAGAATATCCGCGACCACGGCGGCGTTAAATTCCTGGATCTGCGGGATCATTACGGCGTGGTGCAGGTGGTGGTCTACGACGATGCGCTGCTCGCCGAGGTGAACCGGGAATGCACGGTCAGCGTCAGCGGCGAGGTGGTCAAGCGCAGTGAGGACACCTACAACGCCAAAATCGCGACCGGTACGGTCGAGGTGCGGGCGGATTCGCTGACGGTGCTCGGCAAGTGCGCCGGCAACCTGCCGTTTGAGGTGGCCTCCTCCACCGAAACCAAGGAGGAGGTGCGGCTGAAATACCGCTTCCTCGACCTGCGCAACCCCAAGGTGCACGAGAAGATCGTGCTGCGCTCGCAGGTGATCGCGTTCCTGCGCAATAAAATGACCGAAATGGGCTTTTTGGAGATGCAGACCCCGATCCTGTCTGCCTCCTCGCCCGAGGGCGCGCGCGACTATCTGATCCCGAGCCGCAAGCATCACGGGATGTTTTACGCCCTGCCCCAGGCGCCGCAGATTTTTAAGCAACTGCTGATGGTGTCCGGGTTCGACAAATATTTCCAGATCGCCCCCTGCTTCCGCGATGAGGACGCCCGCGCCGACCGTTCGCCGGGCGAGTTCTACCAGCTGGACTTCGAGATGGCCTTTGCCACCCAGGAGGACGTGTTTGCCGCCGCCGAAGAGGTGCTGTACGCGGTATTTTCGCAGTTCTCCGGCGGCAAGCCGGTGTCCCCGGCGCCGTTTAAGCAGCTGACCTATGCGGAGTGCATGCTCAAATACGGCACCGACAAGCCCGACCTGCGCAACCCGCTGGAGATCATCGACATCAGCGACCTGTTTACCGAAACCGATTTCAAGCCGTTCTGCGGCAAGACGGTGCGGGCGATCAACGTGCCCGGCTGCGCTTCCCAGCCTAAGAGTTTTTTTGAAAACATGCTCAAGTTCGCGACCGAAATCGGCATGAAGGGGCTCGGCTATGTCAAGGTCACCGAGGAGATGACCTTCCAGGGACCGATCGACAAATTCCTGTCCGACGCCGACCGCGAGGAGCTCAAGCGCCGCGCCGCACTCAAACCCGGTGACGTACTGTATTTCATCGCCGACACCGCCCAGCTGGCGCCCCGCCTCGCCGGCCAGATCCGTACCGAGGTCGCCCGACGCCTAAAGCTGATCGACGAGGATCGCTTCGAGCTGTGCTTTGTCAAGGATTTCCCGATGTACGAGCTCGACGAGGAGACCGGCAGGCCGGCCTTTACCCACAACCCCTTCTCGATGCCGCAGGGCGGCCTCGAAGCGCTCGAAACCAAGGATCCGCTCGATGTCCTCGCCTACCAGTACGACATCGTGTGCAACGGGGTGGAGCTGTCCTCCGGCGCGGTGCGCAACCATGACCTCGACATCATGGTGAAGGCATTCGCCATTGCGGGTTATACGGAGGATGATCTGAAAGCCAAATTCTCCGCTTTGTATAATGCGTTCAAGTACGGCGCGCCGCCGCATGCGGGCATGGCGCCGGGCATCGACCGGATGGTGATGCTGCTGACAGGGGAGGAGAGCATCCGCGAGGTCATCGCCTTCCCGATGAACGCCAATGCGCAGGACCTGCTGCTCGGGGCACCCGGCCCGGTTTCGGAGCAGCAGCTGCGTGAGGTGCACATCAAATTGCGGTAAAGCAGGGACCGGCCGCCGCGCGGTTTGGACGGCGGCCGTCTGCGTATGAAAACGGTTTTCGCCGGCCTTTTGTAAAAGGCCGTGGGGTTCGGGGCAAAGCCCCGGGATAAGGATGTGTGGATATGGTAACCCGAGAGGATGTACAGAGCATCGCGAGGCTCGCGAAATTGTCGGTCCCGGAGGATGAGCTGGACGCGCTGACCGGCGAGATGGCGAAGATCATTTCCTTTGCCGACACCATCAACGCGGCGGGCGCCGAAGCGGAGGAATTCGATAACATCAACGGCCTGTCCAACGCGTTCCGGGAGGACGTGGTGGTGCCCTCCTATCCCCGCGAGGAGATCCTGCGCAACGCGCAGGGCGGGGAGGACGGCTTTTTTGCCGTGCGCCGGCGCCGCTGAGCGGCGGATAAGCCGACAATAAACCGGTGAAAGACCGGGATTATCCCTGCCGGGGCCGCCCGGCAGGTCAATGCCCCGCGCGGAATCCGGGCGGGGAGGAAAGGACGTGACGGCGGATGCCGCAGACAGGAAAAATTCGCAGGGTGCAGCAGCTGTATGCCCGCGGGGAGATCACCTGCGAGGAGCTGACCCGGCGTTATCTCGACAGCATTGAGCGGGACAACGGGACACTTAACGCCTATGTGACGGTTACTCCCGACACCGCGCTCGAAGCCGCGCGGCGGGTGGATGCCAAGCTCCGCGCGGGCGAGACGCTCCGGCCGCTCGAGGGCATCCCGATGACCCTCAAGGACAACATTTCGACCCGGGGCATCCCGACCACCTGCTGTTCCCGAATTCTCGAGGGGTATACCCCGATCTACGACGCGACGGTGTGGGAGCTGCTGCAGCGCGAAAACGCGGTGCTGCTGGGCAAAACCAACATGGACGAGTTCGCGATGGGCTCGTCGTGTGAAACGTCCTGCTTCGGCGGGGCCAAAAATCCCTTTGACACCGGCCATGTGGCGGGCGGCTCCTCGGGCGGCGTGGCCGCCGCGGTCGGCGGCCGCCTTGCGGTGTACGGGCTCGGCTCGGATACCGGCGGCTCCATCCGCCAGCCGGCGAGTTTCTGCGGCATGGTCGGGCTCAAGCCCACCTACGGCGCGGTTTCCCGCTACGGCCTGATCGCCTATGCGTCCAGCTTCGATCAGATCGGCCCGATCACCGAAACGGTGGAGGACGCCGCGCTGGTGTACGACGCGATTGCCCGCTATGACGAGCGCGATTCCACCTCCCGCGGCGGCGCCGGGGAGACGGCGTCACAGCTTGACCGGCCGCTTAAGGGGCTGAAAATCGGCGTTGCGGAGGAATATTTCGACGGGGTGCGCGACGAGGTGAAGGCGGCGCTGCTCGCGGCGCTCGACGTGTACCGCGCGCTCGGCGCCGAAACGGTCGAGGTGGCGCTGCCAGAGCTGAAATACGCGCTGCCGGTGTACTACATCCTCGCGTGTGCGGAGGCGTCGTCCAACCTCGGCCGCTACGACGGTATCCGCTACGGCTATAAGACGCCTCACTACGACGACATCAACGACATGATCTGCAAGACCCGCAGCGAGGGCTTCGGCGCGGAGGTCAAGCGCCGGATCCTGCTGGGCACTTACGTGCTCTCCTCCGGCTACTACGACGCCTATTACAAAAAAGCGCAGAACCTGCGCGGCGCCATCGTGCGCGGGTTCGACCGCGCGTTTGCCCAGTGCGACCTGCTGGTTGCACCCACCGTGCCGATGACCGCGTTCGCCGAGGGCGATGCGGCGAAGGACCCGGTGGAAACCTACCTCACCGATATCTGCACGGTGCCGGTCAATATCGCCGGCCTGCCGGCGCTGTCGGTGCCCTGCGGCTTCGATGCGGCCGGCCTGCCCATCGGCATGCAGCTCATCGGCCGCCGGTTCGACGAGGCCCGGCTGCTCGCCGCCGCCTGGCGCTATGAGCAGGAGGCAGGCGCCGCCCGCAGCACCGCATGGGGCGTGGAGATTTAATGCGGGCCGCCCGTAAGGAAAGGAATGGATGACCATGAGCAGGAGCTATGAGATGGTGGCCGGGCTGGAGACCCATGTGGAGCTGTCCACCAAAACCAAGATATTCTGCGGCTGCACCACCAAATTCGGGGGTGAGCCAAACACCAACTGCTGCCCGGTGTGCATCGGCCTGCCCGGCACGCTGCCCAAGCTCAACCATGAAGTGGTGCGCTATGCGATCAAGGCGGGGCTGGTGACCAACTGCACCATCAATCCCATCGCCAAGATGGACCGCAAAAATTACGTGTATCCCGACCTGCCCAAGGCGTACCAGATCTCCCAGTACGACAAGCCGCTGTGCGAGCACGGATACATCGACCTGTCCAACGGACGCCGCATCCGCATCACCCGCATCCACATCGAGGAGGACGCCGGCAAGCTGGTGCATTCCCGCGGCGACACCTTCGTGGACTACAACCGCGGCGGGGTGCCGCTCATCGAAATCGTGACCGAGCCGGATATCCGCAGCGTGGAGGAAATCCGCGAATACCTCGAAAAGCTGCAACTGCTCATGCGCACCATCGGCGTCTCCGACTGCCGCATGCAGGAGGGTTCGCTGCGCTGCGACGTCAACATCTCCGCGCGGCCCGCGGGCAGCGATAAGCTCGGCACCCGCACCGAAATCAAAAACATGAACTCCTTTGCCAACATGGTTAAGGCGGTCGACTATGAGTTCGGCCGGCAGGTGGAGCTGCTCGAATCCGGCGAGGCGGTGGTGCAGGAAACCCGCCGCTACAACGAGGAGTCCGGCGAGACCGAAAGCATGCGCGGCAAGGAGGATGCGCACGACTACCGCTATTTCCGGGAGCCGGACCTGGTGACCATCGCCACCTCCGCCGAGGAAATCGAGGCGCTGCGTGCCGGGCTGCCGGAGCTGCCGGAGCAGCGGCTGGCCCGCTATACGGCCGGCTGGGGCATCCCGGAGACCGATGCGCAGCTGCTGGTTAAATACCGCGCGGTGGCCGACTATTTTGATGAGGCGGCGCAGGGCGTTACCCCGAAAACGGTCGCGAACTTCATCCTCGGTCCGATTTTCCGCCGGATGGAAACCGAGGCGGATAAGGAGGCCGGCAGCTTCCCGGTGCCGGCGGCACACCTCAACGAGCTGGTGCGGCTCATCGACAGCGGCAAGCTGCGGATGAACCTCGCCAAGGGTGCGCTCGACAAGATGATCGAAACCGGCAAGCCGGTGACCGAGGTGGTCAGCGAGGAGGATATGGCCGGTGTGGACGACAGCGCCCTGCAGGCGCTGTGCGAGCAGGCGGTTGCAGCTAACCCCAACGCCGTCAGCGACTATCTCGGCGGCAAGGAAAAGGCGCTCAAGGCGCTGGTCGGTTTCGTGATGAAGGCGACCCGCGGCACTGCCGACGCTGCAGCGGCAGAGAAAAAGCTGATTGAGCTTGTGCGCCGTTAGGCGGGCGATGTCCCCTGCCTGACGGCGGGATAAAAAACACCCGGAAGAAAACCGGCCGGTTTTCTTCCGGGTGTTTTTTTATACGTAAACTTAACATACGGTTAACTAAGGCCTGGTCGCGCGGCGGGAAGGATTCCGGTATAGTAGGAGGTGCAAGGATAAAGAATAAAATGCAGGAGGAACGTTATGAACGCAGGCAGAAAAACCCTTTCCGGACTGCTGGCGGCCGCTTTGTGTGCGGCGGCCATGCCCCTTACCCCGTTGGCGCAGGCACCTGACCACCTGGTAATCAATCAGGTTTACGGGGGCGGCGGAAAAGGCGACACCCCGTTTTCCCACAGCTTTATCGAGCTGTACAATCCCACCGATGCCGCCGTTGCGCTCGACGGCTACACCATCACCTACTCGTCCAACCGGAGCAATCCCGAGGGCAAGCATGACGGCTCCACCTGGAACAGCGACGGCTCGGTGGATGTGGTGGAGCTCTCCCTGAGCGGCAGCCTGCCGTCCCGTCACGCGTATCTCATCCGCTGTGCGGCCGAAGAAACCGATTCCCCGGCCGTGACGCTGAGCGATTACGATCGGGAATGGGATCAGGTGATCGACAACGAAAAGGCGGTCGAGGTGATCCTGTATGACGGCGAAACCCGTGTGGACGCGGTATCCACGCGGGACACCGATTTCCGTGATGTGGGGGAGGGAAACGCACCGGCCACGGACGAGATTTCCAAGCAGAAATCCCTGCGCCGCACCAATTTCTCCGATACGGACAGCAATGCGGCCGACTTCCGGGTGGTTGTGTGGAATGCGCTGCCCGCCGACCCGGCGCAACGGCAGGCGTTTATCGACACCTACCGTCCGCGCAGCCTCGCGGACGGGGAATGGACCGAGTCGCTGACACCGGAGGATGAGGAAGAGAACCCCTCCCTTCCCGAACAGGATTTTACCCGGAAAAATGACGGCTTTGAAAACGGTTCCGCTATGGATCTGAACAAAATCGGCAGCTACATTTCCGACTATTCCAACAAGGACGGCGGTGTGGCGGAAATCGTCTCCTACGATGCCGCGGCCAACAAGGCCTGGGTGGTCAACGGCACCACCGGCATGCTCGATATTCTGGATCTGACCGGTGTTACCTGCGGCGTGTCCGACACGATGACGGCCGAATCGCTGGATATCAAGTCGATTGTGGAACGGGAAGCGGCGGGCTTCGCCTATGGCGATATGACCTCGGTGGCGGTCAATTCCGAGCGGGGCATCGCGGCCGTCGCGCTGCAGGAGGCCGGGTATGACAAGAACGGCAAGGTTGCCCTGCTGGATACCGAGGGGACGCTGCTCGCGCTGCTCGATGCGGGCTGCCAGCCGGATATGCTCACCTTTACGCCCGACGGCTCCCGCATCCTTGTGGCGAATGAGGGTGAGCCGCGGGAAGGCTATGGACCGGGCATCGCCGATCCGGCCGGGTCGGTGACCATCCTGACGCTGGACATGGAAAACCTGGCGGAAAGCCGTTCGGAAACCATCGGATTCGAAGCCTTTGACGGGCAGCGGGAGCAGCTTGCCGCTGACGGGGTTATGCTGAAAAAGGGTTCCCTGCCTTCGGCCGATTTTGAGCCGGAGTACATTGCGTGCGATGACAAAACCGCTTACGTCGCGCTGCAGGAGGCGAATGCGGTCGCGGTGCTCGACCTCACAACCAAAGCCTATACTGGCGTGTATTCCCTCGGCTACAAGGATCTGAGCCGGGAGGAAAATGCGATTGACCTGGTGGAGGACAATGCCTATTCGCCCAAAACCTATCCGCAGGCGGTGGGCGCCTATATGCCCGATGCCGTCTCGCTGTACAGCGCCGGCGGGAAAACGTATCTGCTGACCGCCAATGAAGGCGACGCCCGGGAATGGGGCAAGGATGCGGCGGAGTATGTCAACGAAATAAAGGTGACTCTTCACGCGGCGGACGGCAGTGCCGCCGAAAAGGTCCGTGTGGTTGATCCGGAGGGGATCGACGGCATGCCGGAAGGCAGTTCGGTGCTTTTCGGCGGGCGCTCCTTCTCGGTGTACCGCGTGGAGGCGGACGGGCTGACGCAGGTGTTTGACAGCGGCAATGATTTTGAAGCGAAAACCGCGGCATATATCCCCGCCTTCTTCAACTGCTCAAACGACGACAACGCGTTTGACAGCCGCTCCGCCAAGAAGGGGCCGGAGCCGGAAAGCGTTACGGTCGGCACCGTTGAGGGCAGAACCTACGCCTTTGTTGCACTCGAACGAATCGGCGGCATTATGGTATACGACATTACCGACCCGGATGCGGTCACCTACAGCAACTACATCAATACCCGCGATTTTGCGGAGGATCCCGACAAGGCCAATCCGGAGAAGAACCCGGGGTTCAGCCTGACCGGCGATTTTGCCCCCGAGGGTCTGTATTTTATCGGCGCTGATCAATCCCCCTCGTCCACGCCGATCCTGCTGGCGGCCTTTGAGGTCAGCGGCACGGTCGCGGCGTACGCCGTCGGTGAAAGCCCGTCTACCCACAACCTGGATTATGTGCCGGCCAAGGAGCCTACCACGCAGGAAGCCGGCAACCGGGAATACTGGGTCTGCCGGTCCTGCCACAGGCTTTTTGCCGATGCGCAGGGTACTGTGGAGACCACCCTGGCCGAGATTACTCTCGACAAGCTGACGGATGCCCCGGATACCGGCGTGCAGGCGCCGGCGTATATCCTGGCGGCGCTTGTGCTGCTGGGTACAGCGGCTTTGGGGGTTTTCGTTGCAAAGCGCAGGCGGGTATAAGCCAAACGATATGGCGTATTCTAAGAGCGGGCAGGCAGCGGGCCTGCCCGCTTTTTGGACAGAAAAAATTTTTCCGTGTCCGGTTGCGGCGGGGACAGGCTTCGCAGGGAACACGATCGCCTCCGGAAACCGCCTGTGAACCTGCCGGCTGCGGGTAATCCGGATGGGCTGTTGGGCCTTCGAAATTTACACAAATTGACAGTTATAATCCTCCGTGTAAAAGTCAGAATAATGAATGCAAACGCAATTATTATTCAGCGGCGAAAATGCCGCCAACTTTGAAGGAGTGTAGTTTATCATGGCTAGCAACAAAACGATGGTTCCTGAGGCGCGCGAAGGTCTTAACCGTTTCAAGATGGAAGCTGCGAACGAAGTGGGCGTCAACCTGAAGCAGGGCTACAACGGCGACCTGACCTCCAAGCAGGCTGGCTCGATCGGCGGCCAGATGGTTAAGAAGATTTTCCCGGAACGCCAAACGAAATTTACCCGTGAAAATCGGCGCGTGCTTAATCACCGGATGGAAATCTGCTATACCGTCGATATGGCAATGTGAACATACAGACAGCACAAAACCGGCCTTTGCAAAGGCCGGTTTTGTTTTTGTCAATTTAGCTGTATTGAAGTTTTCGGTAATCCTCCCGCCATCGGAGGACAGACTTCATCTCATCGGCTATGTCGGAACACGTTGGATTGTATTGATATAAATGCCGATTTCATCATTGGTCAGATGCATATGACACTTTCGGCATTCGCTCATTCCTCGTTCACAACCTTTGCACGTAGCAACAGACAGTCATGTGGAGCAATAGAGGCAGTATAGCGATAATCGCAGGTTTCGGATACGTCCCCAGTCCAGAGATTGGTCATGACCAACTTTTTACCGCAGGAACGGTTGAGGCCCAATTCCGCCATACAGAAATAAAAGTTACTGACATCGTCGGATAGATTGAACAGGCCGATGGCGAAATCTCCATTGTTCAGGAGTCGTGCCATGATAAAGCAGTCCTCTGTACCACCGCGTACATCTGTCTGGTTTCCACCAAGCAGAAACGGCTGACAATAGGCAGGATCCTGATTAATGGCCAGCACCTCTTTGTTCATCAGTATGGTGCGTGTCTGCTCATCCATATGACGAATATCGCAGCCAATCATGAGGGGAGAGGCAAAGAAAGCCCAGAGTGAAAAATGGGTGCGGTATTCAGCGAAGTCGCACCCCTGGAGACCGACATGTCCCTGGCCATTCATGCCCACTACCAGCATATCCATATCGTTAAAGCAGCCATGGCCGTTGTAGGGAAACAGCGCTCGCTGTTGCTTGGTCAACGATTTTATTGATTCCCAGGAGTCTACAATATCCGGAGTAGAGCGCCACATGTGGGCACCAGTGGTTTTAATCCAGCGGTGGGTTTCATCAGCCCCCCCAGGAGCAAGCGCTGAAAAGGATATCCCGGCCGCAGTTGGCCAGAGCAGTTCCCATGCGTCGGTAAAGCAGGTCTCCCGTATCCTCCGCCGGCTTGAAGCAGTAATCATATTTCAGAAAATCTACGCCCCATTCAGCAAAGTTTTGGGCGTCCAGAAATTCGTGCTCATAACTGCCCGGATATTGTCCGCAAGTCATACAGCCTGCGCAGGAATAAATACCAAATTTCAACCCCTTACTGTGCAGATAGTCCCCCACCGCTTTCATTCCATGAGGAAACTTATCCGTATTCACGACTAGCCGGTGCTGGTTATCCCGCTGCTTTCGCGCCCAAGTATCATCAATGACAACATATGTATAGCCGGCATCACGCAGTCCACTTTCCACCAACACATCTGCACATTCAAAAATGAGTTGTTCGCTGATTTTATCCGCAAATGTATTCCATGTGTTCCATCCTATAGGAGGTGTCAACTGATTCATATTTTATTCCCCTCACGATTCTATTCTCTTCATCAGTATACTGATGAACTGACACAGAATGCAACGCAGAATGTTGCCGGAACTTTGCATTTTGTTGCATCTAGAAAAAATTTATTATTGCACATTTGTTACATAGAGCCGGGACACACTTCTTTCTCATTGCGGTACCGGAAACGATATTCCCGTGGAGAGCATTCATATTTGAGAGAAAACAGTCGATAAAAGGAGGAAAAAGTGCTGAAGCCCGTAGCCATTGCAATTTGTGATATGGAGAGATCACTGGTGATAAGCAGCTTTTTGGCCAGATCGACACGGTAATTGTTTAGATATTCATTTGGGGAAATGCCGACTTCTTTTTTAAACAATCGATAAAAATAGCTGCGGTTAATCGAAATCATGTCGGCCAATCCGGATACGGTGAGATGAGAATTGTAGTTGAACTGGATATAGCTTATCGCTTTCTGTACGTATTCTTTGGTCAAAGTGTTTTCCGTTTCCGGCGTATCAACGTGATCCATGAGGATCTCAAACATGCGCAGTAGCTGAATGGTGGCATACATGTCAATATTGCGGAAGGGCTTACTTAGGATAGTTTGAGCGGTTTCGATGATCAGGTCGCTCAACTTCATATCGTTTAGCGTAATAACCATATTTCCATCCGCAAAACTGGTCCGCTTTAGAAGTCTTTCCACCATTTCCCCTTTGCAGGCAAAAAAGCTGTACTGCCAGGGATCTGTTTCATCAGCTGTATAAGTGGTAATCTCTTGTGGGTAGATAATAAACGCCTGGCCTTCATGTATATGGTAAATATTTCCGCGAGCGACATAGGTGCCCTTCCCGGAAGTAACCAGATGGATGAGATAAACCTCGCGTATGGCGGGACCGTAACAATAGCCACTTTCGCAAATATCCCTCCCCGCATGGCAGAAACTAAGGGATGGATCATGAGAATTAATTGTGGCAAATAAAACCGGATTACGTAATGCCATACGCCAAAGAATTGACACATGACAACCACTGGATACTCTGTCCTGTGACGATAGATGATGTGATATTTGATCCTTGGCCTCACTTCCTTTCTGTGCATTGCAGAAAATCCCGCAGCAGCTTATTCTCCATCTGTAAACGCCGGAACTCGTACGCCTGCTCTGCTTCCTTGCTGACAAACTTTGCCTCCTTTCGGCGGCGTCCTTTGGGACTGGGCAGGATTCCTGCTGCCAGTTTCGCCTGCTTGCGGTTATACCGGTTTATCCAATTCTTGATCTGCACCTTACTCAATCCAAGCCGCTCTGCTATCTCTTGCCGTGTCAATCCCATCTCCCGCATAGCCAGTATTTCTCCCTCTAACGCTTGCAGATGTGTGTATTTGTTCTTGGACATATGAACACCCCCTGTATAGGTCTATTTTCCTACACAGGGGGCGTTTTGTCCATTGTCCGTTTTTACTGAACCGGTTCAAAATTGCCGCAGGGCTTTTTTAAAGCACCGCCAATGCCAGCCACAGCACGCCCGCTGTGGTCAGCAGCGCCGGCGCGCTGCGGAAGGGCCTCGGCAGATCGCTGTTGTCCACCCGGTACCAGACGGCGGCAAACAGGCAGCCGGCCGCAAACAGGATTGCCGCGCCGGCAAGCTGCCAGAGCAGGGCCTGCCAAATCCCGGCCGAGCGGCAGGACAGCCACGCCGTAAACGCGGCCGCCGCCATCCATACTCCATCCGCCGCCTCCGGCTTATACAGCCAGGACAGCGCGGCGACGGCCGTCACAAACGCGGCGGCGGACGGCAGCCATTCCTCCGGGAATACCGGCCAGATCATCCTCAGAAGGCTGAGCAGCACGCCCGCGGCCAGCGCGATCAGCGCAGCCAGTGCGGCCGGGAGGATCCCTTCGGCCGGACGCGGCGGCGCCACCGGCTTCCCCCGCAGGCAAAACAGCGCGAGAAGCAGGCCGGCCACCACCACACCGCTACCGCCGGCCGCAAAATCCGCCGACAGGCCCGCAGGCAGCAGACGTACCGCAAACACGGTGCCGTAGGCGAGCAGCTCCCGCACGGCGCCGATGACCACCGGCGCAAGGGCGGCGAGATAAACCCGTCCGCCCGACGGGGGCGTTTCGCTCCACTCCTCCGCCGCCGGCGCGCAGCTGAACACCATCGCATAAAACAGCCACAGCGGCGGCAGCCGGTCGGCCACGGCAGGCCAATATGCCAGCAGCAGCACCCGCGACAGCGTTGCGAGAAAGGCAGCGGTGAGCAGCAGCGCACCCTGCCGTATGGCGGCGGGCAGCGGCCGGAACAGCCGGGCAACCGGGATCAGGATCAGCAGCAGCCACGCGCCGAACATGGTCACCAGCAGGCCGCCGAAGCCCGACACGCCGGCCGCCGCGCCCGTGCACAGCAGCACCGTCGATGCGGCCAGCCCGCGGTGCGCCGCCGTTTCCTTGGTATTCGTCATCTTCCGGATCCTCCCTTTCTCCTGTCAGCGGGCCGCATCGCGGACAAACCGGTACGCGAGATTGGCCGCGCGCACCACCGCTTTGGAGGATACGGTCGCGCCGGATACCGCGTCCACCGCGCCGCCGTCGCCGGGAACGGCGACCGTATTATCCTGACCGGCGGCCTCGGCGAGCGCCTGCGCCGCCAGCTCAACGAATTCCCCGACCGAAACCGACACACCGGCATAGGCGTCGGTTTTGCCGTCCGCTTCGTTATATACCAGCTTTGCCGGGTCCTGCACGCTCAGCAGTGCGTTTTCCATGGTCTGCGCCTGCTCATGCCAGCCGGGGCCGTCCTCGGTCATCACATACCGTCCGGCGAGCGATTCCGCCTTTTTGGTGGAATCGCTGTCCCGCTTGTCGGCGTCCCAGTTGACCGCCGTGATCTTCCCGCCGGATATGGTCAGCTCCACAAAGGCGCGGTAGCCGGCGCCGTCATAATCCGGTTTCTGTGCCCGGTATTCGCCGTCGGCCCACACCGTCTGCACAGGCGGGGCGGACGTATCCCCCGGCTCATCGATGCCGGTATAGCCGCCCACCGAGGCCGGTGCGGCCAAGGCGGTAAACTGGCCGTAAAACGCTTCCTCGGTGACCCGGGAGCCGTAGCCCATCGTTTCACTGTTGCGGCCGACCCGCAGGCCGATAAACCGCGACGCATCCGGCGAAAGCGCCGTTTTGACCTCGAGATCCCCGCCGTAGCCCTTCACCTGCACCGTGACCGCATAGCCGATCACCGCACCGGATTCATCGAGTGCGCGATAGGCCGACACGATGCCCTCCGCGTCCCCGGCGTCCATCGCCTCATAGCGTTCTGCCTCGAGCAGGCCGGAAAAATTCTCACGTACCGCCTGTTCCTCCTGCCGGACGGCCAGCGTTCCGGACACCTTGTCCATCCCCCACAGCAGGCCGACCGAAGCCACGCCGACAATCAGCAGATTCCGTACGGTTTTTCCCCATGTTTTCATCCTTCGTCCCTTCCTCTCGTCAAGCGGCGTGCCGGCCGACCCGCACGCCGTACACCCGCGGCATGGTCAGCCATTCGATCAGCGGCGCTGCGGCGTTCATCAGCAAAATCGCAAAGCAGACCCCCTCGGGATACGGCCCCCAGATGCGCAGCACCGCCGTCAGGATGCCGACCCCTGCGGCAAAAAGACATTCCCCTACCGGCGTCGTCGGCTTCGAGGTGAAATCGGTGACCATAAATACCGCGCCGAGCAGCAGGCCGCCGGACAGCAACTGCGCGGCCGCCGCCCCGGTGAAGGGCGTCGTTCCGCCGAATATCCAGTAGACCAGCGCAAAGCTCCACACACAGGTAACCGGCACCCGCATGCGGATTACCCCGCGCAGGCACAGATACACCATGCCGATCAGGATCAGCAGCGCGGAGGTTTCCCCCATGCTGCCGTTCTCATAGCCGAAGAACAGCGGCCACAGGGACGCATCCAGACCGGCTTCGGCAATCGGGGTGGCTGAGGATACGGCGTCCGGGCGCACATAGCCGCCCAGCGTCTGCGGCAGGGCGACCAGCAGCAGGGCACGACCGGCCATCGCCGGGTTGAACAGGTTGTGCCCGATACCGCCGGGCAGCTGCTTGACCACTGCGACGGCGAAAACGCCGGCCAGAGCCGCCGCCCAGAGCGCCGTACCCGCCGGCAGGGACAGCCCCAGCAGCAATCCGGTTACCGCCGCGCTGCCGTCAAAGCCGCCCCGGCCGCGCAGCTTCAGGCAGACCCAGTCCGCCAGGGAACACACCGCGGTGGTGGTCGCCAGAACGGCCGCCGCCTGCCAGCGGAACAGCCACACCGCCCACGCACACACCGGCAGCAGCGCGATCACCACGTCGGCCATGATAGCGGAGGTGGTGCGTTTTCTCCGGATATGCGGGGCGGCCATTTCCTGTTTTATCGCCATAGCCCATCGCTTCCTTTCTCACTCAATGGTCGGTACCCGGCCGGAAAATGCGGCGGTGCCGCAGCAGCAGGCGGGATCTTGTCCCGGCGGCCGATCCTTCCCAGGAAACCATTCCCTTGCCTCTCATCGTTTCGCCGCACGCGCCCGGGCGCGGATGCCCTCCCGCGCCATGCCCACCCGCGCGGCAAGCGGCCGCTTGGCCGGACAGGTGTACGAGCAGCAGCCGCAGGAGATGCACTGCGCCGCGTGCAGCGCTTCACAGACATCCCGCCGTCCGGCGATCACCGCCGCGTCGATCGCAAAGGGCTGCAGCCGCGACGGGCACACCCTCGCGCAGCCGCCGCAGCGGATGCAGGGCTGTTCGGTCCATCCGGGACGCCCGAGCAGTATCAGCCCGGACGTGGATTTGGTCATCGGCACATCCAGCCGGTCGAGCACCCGGCCGGTCATCGGCCCGCCGAAAACCGCGGTCAGCCCCTCGCCGCCCGCGCCGCCGCAGAAGGCCAGCAGGTCGCTGAGCAGGGTACCCACCGGCGCATAGACGTTGCCGGGATGCGCCACCTGCCCCGCCACCGTCACCAGCCGGTGGGTCAGCGGGAAGCCCGCCATCGCGTCCGAAAGCGCCGCGGCGGTGGCGACATTATTCACGATTGCGCCGACATCGGCGGGCAGGCCGCCCTCCGGCACCTCCCGTCCTACCGCCGTCTGGATGAGCTGCCGCTCGCCGCCCTGCGGGTAGCGGTCGGGCAGCTCGAGGATTTCCACCCCGAACGGCAGCGCCGCCTCCCGCAGCTTTTTCACCGCGTCCGGCTTATTGCTTTCCACGCAGATTTTTACCGCCGCGCCCGCCGCCTGGCCGAGCGCCGCCGCGCCCGCCACCACCCGGTCGGCATGCCGCACCATCAGCTGATGGTCACAGGTGAGATACGGCTCGCATTCGCAGCCGTTGACCAACACCCAGTGGATCGCCTTATCGGTTTCGTACTTCACCGCGGTCGGAAACCCCGCACCGCCCATGCCGATCAGCCCTGCCTCCCGCATAAGGGTACGCAGGCCCTGCGCACCGGGCAGGTGCTTGATCCCCGGCGCCGGCGTGTCGCAGCCGTCGTTTTCCACCACCACACACAGGCCTTCTCCTTCGAGGCAGGGACGGTTTTCCACCGCGGTGACCGTGCCGGACACGCTGGCATGCACCGGCACCGACATTTTCCCGTCCGCCCGGCCGATCAGCTCACCCTTTCTCACCGTCTGCCCCGGTTCCACCACCGGCAGCGCCGGCTTAGCCAGCCCCTGCGCCAGCGGGATGACCACCTGCGGCGGGGCAAGGGTCT
Source organism: uncultured Oscillospiraceae bacterium (assembly GCA_900553255.1). GTDB lineage: Bacteria > Bacillota > Clostridia > Oscillospirales > Acutalibacteraceae > UMGS1591. The sequence goes on from USCI01000001.1 coordinate 37,958, forward strand.
GCACCGGCAGGTTTGCCGTCTCCTCTTTATGCTCGGTCTGATGCGGGAGAGCGATGCCCCCGCTGAATTTTGCGCCCATCCGGCAGCCTCCGTTTCTTCATCACTCATCCAGACAATGCCCGGCAAAGCCCAGGGTCATCTCCCGGCTGCCGTCCGCAAATATCCACAGTGCATCGACAGCCGGCAAGCTCTCCACCGCTGCCCGGCCGGTGGCATACGGCTGTGCGAACAGTGCGGTGGACAGGTAGTCCGCCGTAAACGCATCCGGCGCCAGCACACACACCGCACGGCAGTAGCGCGCCGGATACAGGGTGGATTCTTCCAGGATATGCGCATAGTATGTCCCGTTTGCGGCAAAATACTTCTGGTAATCCCCGCTGACCCCCAGGCACCGGTCGGTGAGAGCCAGCGTCACGCTGTATTCCGGCACCTCCCGGCGTCCGGACAGGTTGAGCACGGCGTCCGGCTCCCGCAGGGCGACCGTCCAGCCGCTGCTCTCCGGCGGCGCGCCGGCGCACACCATGGTGCTCTCCCCGAAATCCAGCAAAAAATCGGTCAGCCTCAGTTCGCGCAGCCGCGCTGCGGCGGCATCCGCCGCGTGGCCCTTGCCCACCGCGCCGAGATCGAGCGACAGCTCCGGGTCGGCGATGGTGATTTTTTCGCTTTCCGGATCCGCAATAACCTGATCCAGCGCCATGTGCTCCCCCGCATGCTGCAAAGCGGCAGCATCCGGCAGCACGCCGGACGCCCGGGCCTGCTCCCACAATCGCAGCACCGCCCCCATCGCGATGTTCGTCCCCGGCACCCGGGCATACAGCGCCTGGCAGCGGCCGACCAGCGCACACAGCTCCGCCGGGCAGGCAGCCGTGCCGCCCGCCGCCGCATTCACCCGGGACACCGCACTGTCCGGCCGGTGGACGTCGAGCAGCGCTTCCTGCCGCTCCAGCTCCCCGCGCACCGCCTCCACCGCCCGGATGAACTCCGCTTCGTCGGCACAATACACGATCATCCGCGATACGGTATCCATTGCCCCGATAAACTCGGTGGAAAACCGCCGCGGCGCGGGATCGGCCGCCTGCGCCATACAGCCGGTCAGACCCACACAAAGGATGGTCAATATCCCCAAAAACATCCGGCGCATCTTCATCCCCCTAACAAATCGCAGGCTTGACCCGATATTGTCCTTTTATTGTGCCCCGAAGTATGGTATAGTTTGTACAAAGTGGATGAATTTTTTCTCCGACCGTTGAATAACGGATGCGAAAGGATGAGGCTTCGATGAAAAGAACCCATTGGTTTTCCGGAGCGGCAGGGATCGCCTGTGCGCTGATGATGGCGGCCATGCTGTCAGGATGCTCGAAGGAACCGGCGGGCAGCGATGCGGGTTCCGCTCCCGCAAGTGACACCGCCGCTTCCACCACCGCGGAGACAACGCCGGCTACCACGACGACCACTCTGCCGGGCGAGCCGGCGGCCTATCCGGTGCGCGGCTGGTGCTCGGACGATGACGTCCTTGTGCGCAGCGGGCCGGGCAAGGAATACGGCGCCATCGGCGGTGCGCACAAGGGCGAGCAGTTCAGCGTGCTCGGGCGCGAAGGCGACTGGTACAAGGTGCAGCATGGCGAGGACGAGGGCTATATCAGCGCCCAATTCATCCGGTTCAGCCTCGAAGAGGCGATGGCGACGACTACCACCGAAGCGCCGACCACCACGGCGGATACCGGCGAGAATTCCGCGCAGGAGGGACAGGATTCCTGAGTCCTTGGGAAACAATCCTATCCTTGCTCTGCAGAAAACAGGAGGGTGTTTGGTTGTGAAAAAGCTATGTCTTGCGATTCTTATTGTCCTGCTTGCTTTCACCCTTTCCGCCTGCAGGGGCGGGGATGTTACGCATACCGAAATTCTGGAGCAGCCATCCGAGATCTACACGGACAGCGATATCAATGCCGCCATCCAAACGATCAAGGATTATTTTGCCCAAAACCTTGACGGCTGCAAATTAACAGAAATCGGCTATATCGGCGACGATTCTGCCAGCAGCTTTGCGATGTGGGCCGAACGCTTTCAGACGGATGAAGCCATTATCCTTTGCTCTTCTTTCGATGTGGACCCCTCGGCAGACAATGTCATCCTTGAGCCGAACGCAACCTATGACTGGGAGTGGATCCTGGTAAGAGAGAAGGGCGGCAAGTGGATGCATGTCGACCATGGATACGGTTAAAAGCCTTATTTTTTGCCGCAGAACCGAAAAATGCCGCTATGGAATTCCATAGCGGCATTAGTCTGTCCAAAAAGTCGTTTCGCAAAAAAAATCGTGCACAAAAAGTTTTCGCCCGCCTTTTGAAAAAGGCGGCGGGGTGGAGGGGCGGCGCCCCTCCTCGCCTTCCGCAGAAGGCGAAAGTCCCGACAGTTCAAAGGATCAGGAAGGGAGACGCAACAGCCCGGTGGGCTGTTGTGTCGTGGGAAACCCTATCAAGGGGTTTCCCGATGCGGCGTCTCACGCCGCATTTGGGCAACTTGCTACCTGCCAACCAGTTTTTCGACACGCTGAGACAGCAAAAGGCTGCCGCACCAGCGGCAGCCTTTTGCTGTCTGTTGCTTTTTACGCGTTCCGGTTGCGAATAAAGAAGGTGCCGAAAAACAGCGCCGCCGCAACCAACACGATCATCGGGCCGGTGCCCACTGCGTGATAATACGAGAGCAGCAGGCCGAGCAGGCCGGAAAACAGGCCGAAAATCAATGCGAGGACGTGGTAGCTGCGCATGCTGCGGGACACGTTGCGCGCCGCAGCCGCCGGCAGGATCAGCATCGCGTTGATGATCAGCAGCCCCACCCAACGGATCGCCAGCATCACAATCACCGCGATAATCACCACAAACAGGTTATCGAGAAAGGCCACCGGGATCCCCTTGCTGCGGGCAAGCGACGGGCTGAGGCTGACCGCATGCAGGCTGTTGAAGCACAGCAGCCACAACAGCACGACCACCACCAGCGCGCCGGCGAGCACCGCCAGCTCCCCGCGGGAAATGCTCAGGATATCCCCGATGAGCAGGCTCTGGTATTTGGAAAAGCTGCTGCCCCTCGAGAGGATCACCAGCCCCAGCGCCACGCCGCAGGAGGAAAACACGCCGATAACCGTATCGGTCGAGGAAAGGCGGGAATGGCGGATGCGATTCATCAGCAGGGCAAACACCACCGCAAAGGCGATCATCACAAGATTCGTATCGGTGAAGCCCAGCAGGACGCCAATGCCCACGCCGGTCAGTGCGGAGTGCCCGAGCGCATCCGAAAAGAACGCCATGCCGTTATTGACCACCAGCGTGCCGAGCAGGGCAAACAGCGGCATAATCAGCAGCACGGCGACAAAGGCGTTACGCATAAAGTCATACTGCCACCAGCCAAACAGGGCGTCAAGCATGCGCAATCCCCTCCCCTTCCGGAAATGCCGCGCGGAACGCCTCATCGGCAAACACCGTCTCCGGGTCGCCGGATGCCGCTACCCGGTGGTCGAGCAGCACCACCCGGTCCGCATGCCGCCGGACATAATCGAGGTCATGCGACACCAGCAGGATCACCATATCGTCGGTGGCCTTGAGCCGGTCCACCGTTTCATAAAACTGCGCCAGCCCCGCCTGGTCGACGCCGGAGACCGGCTCGTCCAGGATCAGCAGATCCGGCTTGGGCAGCGTGGCAACGGCAAGCAGCACCCGCTGCAGCTCGCCGCCGGACAGCCGGCCCACCGGCTTATCCAGCAGCATGTCCGCCGAAAAGCGCGCCAGGTGCGCCCGCAGCGCCTCGGTCTGCTTTTTCCGCCGCGGCAGGAAGGCCGGATAGGCCGAGGAGTACGACAGCAGCATATCGTACACCGTCGCGGGCGAGCCGCTGTCGATGTTCAGCGACTGCGGCACATACCCGATGCGGGGCTTATGCACCCGCTCGCCTGCCGTATGCCCGCTGAATTCCACCGTTCCGGTGTGGCGGATCTCCCCCAGAATCGCCTTGAGCAGGGTGGATTTCCCCGCACCGTTGCGCCCGATGATGGCGGTCAGCTCGCCGCAGTGCGCGTGCAGGTTCACATCGGTCAGGATCACCGTTTCCCCTGCCCGCACGCCGATATGGTTGATTTTCAGGCAGTGCAGCCCGCAGCCGGTCGCAGTCATGCCGTCTCCCCCCTCAGCTTGCGCAGGTTTTCCCGCATGGCGTTCAGCCAGGCGTCCGGGGACTCATCCCCGACGACCCCCATGTCCAGCTGCAGGATCCTGCCGTCCGCCGCACTGTCCGCAAGGTATTCGTACGCCGGGTCGTACTGGTTGTCGTACAGCAGCCACACCTGTCCGGCTGCAGCTGCGGCCTGCTGCGCCGCCGCCAGATCCGCGGCGGACACCCCCGCATCCTCCCCGATCGGCAGGGAGGCGAGCGGCGTCAGGCCGAGATCGTCGGCAAAATACCGCAGCGATTCATGGAACAGGATGCAGCCGTCAAACGGCAGCGATGCGGCGGTATCGGCAAACGCCGCCCGGATCTCCCCGATTTCCGCGAGGTATTGCGCGGCGTTGTCCCGATACTGCGCGGCATGCGCGGGATCCGCCTCACACAGCCCGTCGCGCAGGTTTTCCACCTGCCGGTAATACCGGCTGGGGCTCGTCCAGATATGCTCATTGACCAGCTCCTCGTGGATTTCGCCGTCCTCGTGCTCATGCGCATGTCCGCTCTCCAGCAGCGAAATCCCCGCCGAGGTATCCACCACCGGCAGCTCCGGGAACCGGCTGCGCGCATCGTCCAGGAACGCCTCGGCTCCCGCTCCGTTGATCACCAGCACATCCGCTTCCGCAAGCGTAATCATGTTGTCCGGCGACAGCTGGAAATCGTGCAGGCAGCCGGTCTGCGGTCCGGTCAGGCTGATGAGCTCCACATCGCCGATCCCCTGCGTCAGGTTCAGCGCCGCCACATACACCGGATAAAACGACGCGACGATCCGCGTTTTTTCCTTCCCGCGCTGCGCCGTACCGGTCAGCAGCGTAATCACCGCCGACAGCGCCACAATGCCCGCCATCAGCAGCGCCACCTGTGCGTAAACCCGTTTTCCCATGCCGCCCTCCAAAAATGCTTCCGCTCATTATTGCAATCCATTTGCAATTACAATACCCGAATTTTTCCCGCTTGTCAAGGGAAAAACCGCGAATCCCGCGGCAACAACGCCGAAAGACGCGGTTGACAACCGAATTTTCCCCGGATACAATAGGAAACGAAAGGGGGCGGCCGCATGGAACAGCGCACCACACGGCAAAAACAGCTGATTATGGACATCCTGCTGCATGCGGAAGAGCCACTGACTGCGCAGGAGGTTCATGCGCGCGCCGTACGGCAGCTGCCGAATCTCGCCAAGTCGACGGTATACCGCAACCTCGAGGCGATGAAGGCACGCGGCGAGGTCACGCAGGGACGGCTCGACAACGGCGAAAGCTATTATGAAGCGGTGCACGAGGGGGAACACAAGCATTATATGGTGTGCAAGGACTGCCACGTCCGGGTGGATCTTCCCGACTGCCCTCTCGCGCATATGCAGCAGGAAATTGCGGACGCGGCCGATTTCACCATCACCGACCACGTGATCCAGCTGTACGGCTACTGCCGCGAATGCGCCGCCCGGCGGCATATGCGGCCGGCGGATAAAAAAAGCCCCGACCATCGCTGATCGGGGTAGCGGGGCGGCTTCACGCCTGCTTTTCAAAAAGGTTCTTTTCCACGCCGCAGATCGGACACAAAAAGCCCTCGGGCAGCTGGTCAAACGGCGTCCCGGGCGCGATGCCCTCTTCCGGCACACCGACGGCCGGGTCATACACATAACCGCATACCGAGCACACATATTTTTCCATTGACCGGATTCTCCTTTTCTGTCGGATGACGTTAGGATGCGCCGGCGGCCGGAAAAATATACGATATACGAAAGGAAGATTGACGTATGGTACGGAAATTTCAGAGCCTGCCCGCCGAGCAGCGGGAGCATATGCGCGGCGGGGACGGGACGGTTACCCTGACGCCCGGCCTGCAGGCCGGGGATTACGCCGCGAAGCTGCGGCTGTTCTCCCGCATCACGCTGCCCGCCGGCGCCTCCATCGGCGCCCATGTGCATGAACAGGAGGAGGAATTTTTCTACATCCTCGCCGGTACCGGCGAATTCAATGACAACGGCACGGCGATCGCCGTCGGGCCGGGGGATTCCACCGTCACCCGCAGCGGCGAATGCCACTCCATCCGCAACACCGGCGATACCCCGCTCGAGCTGCTCGCGGTCATCGCCACGCTGTAAGCCGCGCAGCCGCGGGGAACAGGGCAAATGCACGCCCGGTTCTCACCAGCGGGTGAGCGGGACGCCGTTTTCGCTGAGCACGATATTGCCGTCCTGCACCGCGATGTCGTAGAGGTACGTTTGCGGCGTGTCGCCCCACGTGACGCCTTTCACCCGGAGTTTGCCGTCCGCCGTCTCCACAAAAGAGAACTGGGGGGTAAACATCCAAAAACAGGACGAACGTCGTGCTGTATTCCGGCCGGCCGTCTTCGGCAGCCGAAAAGGTGAAGGTGAACAGGCCCGAGGTGGGTCCGGGTCCCAGGCAACAGGTTTCCTCTCTGCCGTCGCCGTCGATGTCGGCGACGGCGATGCTTTCGGCAGCAGGATACCCGTCGTATTCGTCGATATTGACAATCGCGTATACCGTTTGGATCTTCGCGGGATAGGATACCGCGATCAGGCCGTCATAGAAGATGCGGACCAGCGAGCCGACGGTCAATGCAGCGCGTTCGCTTTCGGTCATGCCTCCCGCGGAAACCCAGATTTTATCCGCCGATCTGGCCTCATCGCTGCCGTCGAGCGGCCGTACCAGCAGGGATTCCCCGTTCACCTCCAAGACGGTGGCGGCGAAGTTCGGCGCAGCGGCCGTATCGGCGGCCTGCACCTGCGTCCGCAGCTTATCAAAAATCTCCCGGACCGCCTCCGGGTTCTGCACCTTATAGGAATGCGCCGGGGGGTCCCCGTCATACAGCCAAAACGCCGTATACCCATCGTTGAAGCAGAGATACACACCGCCGAGCGCAGACGACGCCGAGGGAATTGCATCCGTCTCGGACTGCAGCACAAGGGCATGGGCGGGGGTTCGGTCTTTGCCCGGGTCGTTGAGCAGCGGACGGCGGCGTATACGGATATTCCCGATCGTTTCCAGCTGCACGTCCTCCACAGAGGGCAGCCGCCGGTACGCCCCGCCGTCCCCTACCCACAGGCAGGCCGTTTCCCCGAAAACGGCCTCCAGGGAGATCCCCTCATCGAACGCCGACAGCGTCATCCCGGCCGGGTTGGTCAGCAGGCACACCGCCGCTGCCGCACAGAGCACAACCGCGGCGGCGGTCAGCCAGAAAGCCGGCTTTTTATAGCTGAGCACGTTTTTCACCCGTTCCTTTACCCCCACCTCGGCGAAGGACAGCGGACAGGCGGAAAGGCCGCGGCGGCCGGCGCTGCAGGACAGCAGTGCTTCGGAATAGGCCTTTTTTTCCTGCAGATCCAGTGTCCTGACCACCCGTTCATCGCAGGCCAGTTCCATATCGCGGCAGAAAAACCAATACGCCAGCCAGCACAGCGGGTTGAACCAGTAGACCGACAGCAGGAGAAAGCCCAGCGGCTTCCAGAGGTAATCCCGGCGCTTCAGGTGGGCTTTTTCATGGGCGAGCACATAGGCCATCCGCCCCTCGTCCAGGTCGGACGGCAAATAAATGCGCGGCTTCCAAAAGCCGAAAATAAACGGGGACGCCGTCTGGTCACACAGCCAGATATTGTCATCGACCCTCATCGCCGCGCCTACCCTCCGGCGCAGGCGGAAACAGCTCACCGCCGCATAGACCAGCATGGCGGCCAGACCGGCTGCCCAGATCACCGAAGCTGCAAAGACCGCAACCTGCAGCGGGCTGACGCTTGCCTCCGGCACAGGTGCGAAAGACTGTGACATGAACGGATTCATGGCGCTGTCCAGCGCGGGCATACCGCTGTCGACCGCCGGCGTCCGTGCATAAAGCATTTCGGGAGAAAGCGTTTCCTCGCTGGGGATCAGGCTGAACACGCTTTCCAGAGAAAACGGACACACCAGCCGGAAGGCAACAAATGCCCACAACAGGCAACGTATCCCCTTCGATGCCCTTTTCAATAGAACGCGAAGCAAAAGCACCGCAAAAATCAGCCATCCGGCCGCGATGCTCCGGTTCAGCAGCTCCAGGAATACCGTTTCCATCCGCTACACCTCCTGCGCATGGTCAATCATACGGCGGATCTCGGAAATTTCCTCGGCGGACAGGGCCTGACGCTGCGTAAACGCCGCAATAAATGCGGGAAGTGACCCGCCGAAGGCTTCCTCAACAAATTTTTCGCACTGCTTTGCGTAAAATTCCTGACGGGAGACCTGCGCACTCACCATACCGTTTTGGTTTTGAAAAACACCCCGTTCGCAGAATTTTTTCAAAACCGTGTAGGTCGTGGATTTTTTCCAGCCCAACTCTTTTTCGCACAATTTTACCAGTTCACCGGAGGAAAGCGGCTGTGCCTTCCAAACGATATCCGCAAAACGGGCTTCGACCGTTCCCAGTTTTTTCTCATTCAAAGGTTTCCATCCCTTTCCGGGTCTATTCATAGTAGACCCGTATTCAGTCTATCATGTATAGACCTTTCTGTCAAGCCCGGTGGCAGTGCCACCGGTGTGCGGACATTTTTATAGCCGAGCAGCGGTTCAGCGTATTCACCGGAACGAAACACATGAGGCCGTTGCCTTGGCGGCCGTAAATCGGCATAGGCCAAGCCGGGCCAAGGAAATATTTTCGCACCAATAAAGCAGAGGAGGCAGACAAATGGATCTTGTTGCGTATCTGAAAAATGCCATTACAGACAAAATGCCGCTCGAAAACATCGTGGATGTATTCGAACAGATGTGCCAGGTGCCGATTGAAGAGGACATGATCCTGTTTGAAACCGGAACCTATTCCTTTACGGGGGAGCCCTTCTTTTATTTCTCGCTGGTTCGACAATTTCCCAATAACATCGATGATGAATTCTACCAGCTCCACGTGGACGTTCTTTACGTGCCGACGGATGAAAACGAAGCTTTTCAGTCCTCCGTGTGGGACAGTGATGTGGAGGGGAATATTTTCGATTATATCCGCAAATCCCCGGATTTTGCTTACGCCAAAAATGAGGAATATGTGCGGGTAGACATATTCCTGACCGAAACATAACGTTGCGTTTTCTCACCCCGCCCGGCTATAAGCGGTTTACCGGGCCTTGACAAGCCAAATACCGCAACAGCCCGGACGGCGAAAATCGCCGTCCGGGCTTTCCTTTTGCTGTCAATCCGCCGTGGCCCGGCTGACCAGGCAGTGCAGCGAACGCGCGATACCGCCCTGCATCGTCCCGCAGAAAATCGTCCGCGGCGTGCCGCACACAGAATTTTCTGCGTCAACCCACCGGTATTCCCAAAAGGTATATCTTTTCAGACAGCCGTTGTCAAGTCCGTTTTTCGCTTTTTTTCGGGCGTTCTCACCAGTGTACGATGATTTCATTGTTCAACACATCTAAATTTATCGCCGGCCGGCAACCTATACTTTACCAGTCGGAAAATTTTTCCGGTCTTTCCGCCGGGCATTGTGCTTTTCCCGGCGGCATGGTATGATAGGCGAGGAATCGACTAAAGGAGGGAATGCCTGTGGGGCTTTCTTTACAGCACGTCAGCAAATCCTTCGGTGAGCGCAAGGCGGTGGACGACCTCAGCTTCTCGATGGAGCATCCGGGGGTCTTCGGCCTGATCGGCACCAACGGCGCCGGAAAAACCACCACCATCCGCATGACGCTCGGCGTGATGGATCGCGATGCCGGGGAAATCACCTGGAACGGCGGCCCGCTCAACCGGGACACCGTGCGTTTCGGCTACATGCCGGAGGAGCGCGGCATCTATCCAAAGGTGAAGGTCATCGACCAGCTTGTGTATTTCGGTGAGCTGCGCGGCATGAGCCGCAAAGCGGCGTTCGAATCCGCCGACCGCTGGCTCGCGCGGCTCGGGGTAACCGAATACCGGGACATGATGGCCGAAAAGCTGTCGAAGGGCAACCAGCAGAAAATCCAGCTGATCGCCACCCTGATCCACAGCCCGGAGCTGATCTTCCTCGATGAGCCGTTCAGCGGCCTTGACCCGATCAACACCGATGTTTTCAAAAGCGTGATCGGCGAGCTGATCGCTGAAAACAAATACATTGTGATGTCCAGCCACCAGATGGCGACGGTGGAGGAATACTGCGAGGATCTGGTGATCCTCACCCATGGGCGCACGGCGCTGGCCGGCAACCTGCGGCAGATCAAGGCGGGATACGGCCACACCAACCTGTCGGTCGGCTGCGCAGCCGACCTGCTGCCGCTGGCCGAACAGCACGGGCTGCGGCTGATCGAAAAGACCGCCGGCGGCTATGAATTCAAAATCACCGGCGATGAGATGGCCAACGGCTTCCTGCGGGACATGGTGGCGCGCGATATTTTCCCGGAACGCTTTGAGATCCGGGAGCCGTCGCTGCACGAAATTTTTGTGGAAAAGGTGGGTGAGGCCGGATGAGAGACATTTTGACGGTATTCCGCTTCACCCTGCGGGACGGCGCGCGCAAAAAAGCCTTCTGGGTGACCACCATTATCGTGCTGGTGCTGATCGTCGGCATCTGCTGCATACCGCGGGTTATGGAGCTGTTTTCCGGCGGAAGCACGCCGGAACCGGGCACCGAACCCCCCGGCGCCTCCGCGGGCGAGCCGGCCGAAAAGACCGAAACCTGCTACCTGATCGATGAGCAGCAGCTCATCCCCGGCGCCGCCGAAGCGCTCGCCGCCGCGCTGCCGCAGGCCGACGTCATCGCCGGCGAGGAAAGCCAGCTCGACAGCTATAAGACGGAGGCCGAGGAGGACAACAGCATCTATATCGTTCAGGTTTTGCCGTCCGAACAAGGGGCGCTGCCGAAGGTACAGTTTTATGTGCACGACATCCTCAGCGGCGCGCCGACCGACACGGTGACAGCGGTGCTCAAGACCACCTATGTGTCCCAGGCGCTGCAGTCCGCCGGCGTTTCGGCCGATATGGCGGCGCTTGCCCTGTCCGACATGACCTACGACATGGCGATTGTGGGAAAAATGGATATGTCGGGGTATGTCCTTGGCATTCTGCTGACCATGCTCACCTTCTTTGCGGTGTACTATTACGGCTACGGCGTGGCGATGTCGGTCGCGTCCGAAAAGACCTCCCGCGTGATGGAAACGCTGGTGGTTTCCGCCAAGCCGTCCCGCATCCTGGTGGGCAAAATCCTCGGCATGGGCGTGCTTGGACTGCTCCAGATGCTGATGTTCCTGGTGGTCGGGGCGCTCGGCTACACGCTGCTCGTACCGGAGGGCTTCACCATCGGCGGCATGCCGCTGGCGCTGTCGGCCTTCACCCCCGCCTCCGCGGTGCTGATCCTCGTGTACTTCCTGCTCGGCTATGCGCTGTATGCGGTGCTCAACTCGGTCTGCGGCGCCACGGTCAGCCGCACCGAGGACCTCAACGCCGCGATGATGCCCACCGTATTCATCAGCCTGATCGCGTTCTATGCTGCCTATATGGTGATGTTTATCCCCAACGAGGCGGCCAAGCGGATCGTCACCTATATCCCGTTCACCTCCCCGTTCCTGCTGCCCTTCCGGCTGCTCAACGAAACGGTGCCGGCGACGGATATCGCCATCTCGCTTGTACTGCTGGTGGTCTGCATCGCGCTCGTGGCGCTGCTGTCCATCCGGATTTATTCCGCTTCGGTGCTGCATTACGGCCAGCGGCTGAAGCTGAAGGACATTCTCAAGCTGAGCAAATAATGCCAAAAGGGAGCCGGACAGAGCCGGCTCCCTTTTGGCGGCTTACGGCGGAAAAAAAGTCTTTCTTAATACGAGGGGATCGGCCATGACAAAACAAAAATGGCGGAAAAAGCTCGAAGCCCGTTTTGGACGGATGCCGCAGGAAGCCATCGAAGACAGCGAAATCGATATCCTGCGGGGGTATTTCGACCACCGGCGTAAAGCGGAGCCGACGGTCTTCCATATCGACGAGACCACCTGGCAGGATCTCTCGCTGGACGAGGTGTACCGGCGGGTCAACCACACCCTGACCTCGCCGGGGGATCAGCTGCTGTACTACTGGCTGCGCGCCCCTGCGCAGGAGGAAGCGGTCTACACCCGGCGGCGGGAGATGATCCGCTATATGGAGACACACCCCGAGGTTCGTCTGCGCATCCAGATGATCCTGGCCAAAACCGGAAAGCACCGGGCCGCGCAGACAATCGAGTCCTTTGCCCCGTCGGCCGCCCGCTCAGGCGGATTATGGATCGCCCTGCTGCTGCCCGTGATGCTGCTGGCAGCGGGACTGTGCATGGTGAAAATCGCCTGGATGGTGCCGGTGTTTTTCGCGCTGCTCATCCTGCTGCCGGCCTACCATATCGGGATGACCCGCCGGCTGGAGGAAAACCTGCCGATTGCCAACGCCATCGTCTCCACCGTTGCCGCCTACCGGAAAATCGTCCGCACGCTGCCGGAGGACGGCCGGTTTTTAACCGCGCCGTACGAGCAGGCCGGCCGCCGGGCAAAGACGGTCACCCGGATCGGCGGCGCATCGTTCGCGACCTGCAACGACCTGATGCTGCTGATCAACAACTTCCTTTTGTTTGACCTGATCGTATACGAGCTGCTGAAAACCCGCATCGGCCGGCTGAGCCGGGAGGTATCCGCCATTCATACCTGTGTGGGCGAGCTCGACGCGGCCATCGCGGCGGCCTCCTACCGGAAGGCGGCCGGACACTGGTGCGAGCCGGATTTGTCCTTCGCGCCGGATGCCCCGCTGCAGCTGCGGGCCGTCGGTATGGTACACCCGCTGCTCCGCCATCCGGTGCCCAACACGGTGGACACCGCACAGTGCCTGCTGATCACCGGTTCCAACGCTTCGGGTAAATCCACCTTTCTGAAGGCGGTCGCACTCAACGCCCTGCTCGCGCAGAGCATCGCCACCGCCCTGTGCGACGAATACAGCGCCCCGGCCTTCCATATTTACAGCTCGATGGCGCTCAGCGACGATATTCTGGCAGGCGAAAGCTATTTCGTCACCGAAATCAAGGCTGTGCGGCGCATCTGCCGCGCCGCGGAACGGGGAGAGCGCGTGCTGTGTATCGTCGACGAGGTGCTGCGCGGCACCAACACGGTCGAGCGCATCGCCGCCTCGAGCGTCCTGCTCGAGGATTTAGCGGAGCACGACTGCCTGTGCATCGCGGCAACGCATGACGCCGAACTGTGCGAGCTGCTCGGGGCGCGCTATGCCCTGTTCCATTTTCAGGAGCAGGTCACCGATTCCGACATCACCTTCGATTACCGTCTGCGCCCCGGTGCCGTCTGCTCCAGCAACGCCATCCGGCTGCTCGGGCTGCTCGGCTTTCCGGAAGCCGTCACCGCGCGTGCGGATGAACGGGCGGACCGTTATCGCCAAAGCGGAAAATGGACGCCCTCACCGCAATAGAAAACAAGCTTACGATTAAAAAGGAGGCCTATCCATTGACGACAAAAAAGCAGCTTTGCGAGGGACTGCGCCGGCTTGGCGTGCAGCCCGGCGATGTCCTTCTTGTCCACAGCGCGATGAAACCGCTCGGCCCGGTCGAGGACGGCTGCCGCGGCGTGATCGAGGCGCTGCTTGAGGCGCTGACCGACACGGGCACCCTGCTGCTGCCGGCGCTCACCTATGCGACGGTCACGCGGGAAAACCCCGTTTTTTCGGTCAGCGATACCCCCTCCTGCGTCGGCAAACTGTCCGAGGCGTTCCGCACCATGCCGGGCGTCCGGCGCAGCGTACACCCCACCCACTCGGTGTGTGCCGTCGGACGGCTTGCCGCCGAAATGCTATCCGGGCACGAGGACGACCGCACACCGGTGGGACCGCATTCCCCGTTTCGCCGTCTGGCCGAGCAGGGCGGAAAAATCCTGATGCTCGGCTGCAGGCTAACCCCCAACACCTTTATGCACGGCGTCGAGGAGGAGGCCGGGGTACCGTACTGCCTGTCACCCGACCCGATTGCCTATACCTGCATCCTGCCGGACGGGACGCGGTACACCGCCACATACACGCCCCATCTGTTTGAAGGGATAACCCAGCGCTACGATCGGGCAGCGGCGCTGCTCGACGGGGGCGCCCTGCGGTTCGGCCGGGTAGCTCTGGCCGACTGCGCCTTGATCGACGCGGCAAAGCTGCGCCGGGCGGCGCTGGCCCGGATGCAGACGGAGCCTCTGTATTTTGTCGATCGCAACGTCTGAATCCTGTGACAAACAAAAACGGGCCATCGGCATGGCCCGCTGAAAATCTTCGGGGGATGATGCCACGCATCATCCCCCCTTTTTTACGGCCGTCCGGCCGGAAAACGCTATTCCTCCATCTGCTTGCCGAGGAAAGCCGCCGCCACCTGCGCCAGGCGGACATCGCCTTCGTTGGGGACCGCACCGCTGTCCGGCAGCAGCATACACACCGCGCCGATGACATCCCCCGCGGCGAGGATCGGCGCCACCACCGCAGCCGCCCGGTCGCTGCCGTCGACCGGCTGGACCCGGTTCGCATCCCCCGCCGCGATCTGATAGGTCCGGCGCTGGTCCATCAGTTCTTCGAGGCGTGCGGATACCCGCCGCTCCTGAAACTCCTTTTTGGAAATACCGGCGGCCGCCACCACATGGTCCCGGTCGCAGATCAGCACCGCCATACCGCAGGCGCGGGACATCACGTCGGCGTACTGACCGGCAAACGGGGAAAGCTCGCCGATCGGGGAATACTTTTTGAATACCACTTCCCCGTCGTTATCGGTAAAGATCTCCAGGGGATCCCCTTCACGGATACGCATGGTCCGCCGGATTTCCTTGGGGATCACCACGCGGCCGAGATCATCTATTCTACGAACAATTCCTGTTGCCTTCATAATATAAATCAATCTCCTTGTTTTAGTAATAGTGATACTATTATCTGTAAAACAAGGAGATTTATACGCTATAGGATATTTTTAAGGCAAGTCACGAAGTATAGGCAAAAACTGTAGCCGGAGTCTGCGAAATATTTTGAACAGTGCAAACTCGACGTGACATAAAATGATTTTTCTATTTTTGAAACGCATCAACTGCGATTCTTCCGATACTTGGATGGAGCAGCGCCGTAATACCGTTCAAACACTCTGGTAAAGGACGACGCATCAGGAAAACCGACTGCGGCACCGATTTGAGTAACACTGAGGGAAGATTCCGTAAGCATCTGCTTCGCGTGGGTCAGACGGCACAGTAAAAGATATTCATGCGGTGCTATTCCCGTAACACGGCGGAACAACTTTGAAAAATAAGGTCGGGATAAAAAGCACTGTTGTGCCAACTGATCTACATTGAGCGGTTCACGATAATGCGTCTTGATGTAGGTAATACTGTTTCCTATCAACTGCCGTGACAATTCCGAAACAGTATCACAGCAATCCTCGTCACCAAGCAGTGCGACCAAAATGGCATAGATCTCACCTGACAAAAGCGCACCTGCACCGAGCGGTGGCTGCTCCATCATAGCAAGAATCCGATCGGTATGCTCAATCACATTTAAGAACGTCGGGGATGTAGGTATCATCATAGGTCCACTTTTCTTTTGCAGATGTGAGGTGTACTGCTCGCGCATTGCACCGCCCCAATGAATATATTTGAACGCCCAGCCCTCCTCCAAAGAATAGTAACTGTGCGGCGTTTCGGCATCCAATATAGCAACCGTTCCTGCCGTCAGAAGGTAGGTTTTTTCGCGATAAAGCAGTTCCCCGCGACCCGACAGCGTCATCATAAGCAGTGTATCGCCGCAGACCCGTTGTCTAATCGCATAGCTTTTTTTGGTAACATAGTGCCCTGCATAGTGCGGCGTAAAAAACAGCTTCTCATGTTCATCCGATGCAATATAGATGTGCCGCAGAGTATATATAGAGTTTTCTGTTTCCGCAACCGGAATTCGATCATTTATCATACAAGTCGGCAAATTTATCCCTCCAAGATTACAAAACGTAAAAAATCGGATACATTTTATCATTGCAACCCCTTTATTTGTGTACTATAATCAAAAATAACCATATTAGTATTATACTACATTGATGACATTTTGTAAAGAATGCAAGGAGGCAAATATGAACACGTTCCAAAAATCACCCAATAATCCTATCTATGGCAGTAAGAGCACCGGTACTCTTTTTGATGTTCTGGTACAGAAAGAGGACGGCAGATTCCGCATGGACTTCTCCTGGCGTTCGAAGAAAGCGCTGGCTGTCGCGTTTTCTGATGATGGTAGTCATTGGAGTGACCCTCAGATCACACTGCATTGCGATCAGAACACCGGCTGGGAGGATAACAACAACCGCAACTGTGTCGTGCGTATCGGAGACACCTGGCATATGTGGTATACAGGACAAGCTCGCGGCTATAGCTTTATCGGCTATGCAAAAAGCGACGACGGTCTGCACTTCATGCGTGTCATCGACGAACCCGTTCTGATCTCCGAGCGACTTTGGGAAGGTATGTCAGTCATGAATCCCTGTGTGTTGTATGAGGATGGCATCTTCAAGATGTGGTATGCCGCAGGGGAAACGTATGAGCCGAACGTTCTTGCCTATGCCGAAAGCCACGACGGCATTCACCGGGAAAAGAGTCGAATCAATCCGATTTTTGTCAGAGAAACGAGCAATGACTATGAACAGAACCGCGTCGGCGGCTGTCAGGTTCTCCATGTCGAAGGGCTTGGCTATCTGATGTTCTACATCGGCTATGGTGATATCAACACTGCATGCATCTGTGCCGCACTTTCTCCCGATGGAAAAACGCAATGGAAGCGCTGCAAAAAGAATCCATTAGTCGTACCCGACATCGGTATGTGGGACGAGCATTCCTGTTATAAGCCTTCCGCACTGTATGATGAGAATATCGGTGGCTGGCGTATCTGGTATAACGGCCGCAGAAACAGCAACGAATTCATCGGTGAAGCCTTTATGCCTGGAGATCTGACCGCAGAGGATTTCGGCTGATTAGAATCCCCGTTACAACATCATTTGTGCAAAAGAAAGGAGATCCGGCGCCAATGACTATTGCATTTCCAAAGTTTATCTCCTCAGATGAGGATTTAAATGTCACCTATGACTACCGCCGTTCAATATATCAACAGCATATCAAAAAAACGCCCACCGGTCATGTTATCACGGAATTTCTTCCGGACGTCCCTTGGGCAGGCGTTTATAATACCATCAGCTGTGCGGCAATGCATCATTTTCGCGAAGGACGCTGGATGCAAAATCCTTCTGTGCTGACAGAATATGCACAGTTTTGGTGCACGGAAGGCAACCCGCGCCTGTACAGCTTTCCTATTGCCGACAGCATCCTCGCACTGTGTCGGGTGACGGGTGATTATTCCACCGCCGATGCGCTTTACTCAAAGCTTTGTGAAATTCACAGCGCATGGGATGACCACAAAACCGCTGACGGTATGTATCGTCAGTCCTGTGACCGCGACGGTATGGAATATTCCATTTCCGGTGACGGTCTGCGTCCGACGATCAACTCTTATATGTACGCAGACAAGTGTGCATTGTCGTATCTTGCGCGCCGTGCGAATGACAACACCGCCGCACAGTCCTATGCTGATGATGCTTTTCATTTGCTCGAGCAAATCAATGTGTGTCTGTGGAATGATGAAACCAATATGTATGGTGTTGTTTCTGATAACGGTATGATGCAGAACGTTCGCGAGCTGATCGGCTATATTCCGTGGATTTATGGAATTCCGACCGCAAAGCGGGACTCCTGCTTTGATAATCTGCTCGATCCATCCTGTTTCGCCTCGCCCTTCGGTCTGCGTACCGCAGACGCTTCCCATCACGATTATCGGAAACCCTACCCGCATGAATGCCTCTGGAACGGTCCGATTTGGCCATTTGCCTCTTCTCAGACATTGACGGCAGTCATCGAATATCTACACACAGCAGAGGCACCTGTCCTGTCACCCAAGGATTTTACAGAGCTTATTCTGACCTATGCAAGATCCCACCGCGATACGGACGGCACACCTTATTTGGATGAAAATATGGACCCCGACACAGGCATCTGGCTCGCACGAGAGATTATGCGCGGATGGAATCGACCCGGTAAGGATCCCACGCGCGGGCGACACTATAATCATTCCACATTTATCGATCTGGTGATGACCGGCATCTGCGGCATCCGTCCGTGTGACAGTGATCGTTTGATTCTGCACCCGCTCGGCACTTCACTTGATTGGTTCTCCGCAGAAGATATTCACTATCACGGACATGTCCTCTCATTCAGGTGGGACAAAATCGATGGTCTGCGTGTGGATGTGGACGGAACACGGTCGTTTTTTGCTCAAGCAGCTGCGGATGTTCGTTTGGAGATCCATCTTGCCGACATTGAATGATAAGATCATATGTGTGTAACGAGTTAAGATGAAATTTACCTCGTTTGTGCTATGTATAGTTCAAAATTTGCTGGTTTTCATCAAAAATTATTCTTTGAAATTGCCCGAAATCCCAGTGTTTATGCGGCTTTAAGCGACGTTTGTGTTATTATAACACGAGCCTCAATCCTTCTGACAATTCCAGTTGCTTTCATCTTAAAAATTCCTTTCTTCCACGATACGCTTTTTTCCATCTATATTCCATGCAGGGATTTCATGGATCGTTCTTTCCGCTCCCTGCCATCAATGGCAAAAGTAGTATCTGTCTGAACGGAATTTTTATTCAGCGGCAACAGCCATTTTTTCGCATTGAAAGCCAACACTGTCTGCCCGTACAACCGCGCTTTCCGGCCAAACACCGGACAATGCCCGGACTTTGTCGTTATCCTGAAGCGACCTGGAAAATGTTTCTATATATTCAAAATACGGGAACGGAGGCTGAGGTGTTGACCTCAGCCTCCGTTCCCGTATACGGCCGCAAACCATCCTAGCGGTATCGCTCGCGGTAATCCCCCATGGTCACGCCCTGGATTTGCTTGAACTTGCGCAGAAAGGTGGGCACATCCCCATACCCCACCGCCAGCACAATGTCCTTGATCGGCAGGTCGGAATCCCGCAGCAGCTCCGTTACCCGCGCCATGCGCAGCGCCGCAACATATTGTGCGAACCCGACACCGGTTTTTTTCTTGACCATCCGGCTGATGTAATACACCGAAAGCCCGAAGATTTCGGAAAGCTGCGCCAGGCTCAGCTGCGGATCGGTAAAATGCGCATCAATGTAGGCAACCATACGGTCCGCATCCGAAAGCAGCGCCGACCGGTTGCGCTCGCACAGCGACAAAAGCAGCTGCCGCAGCTGTTCCCGGTTTTCCTCCGGCGAACTGACCCCCAGCATCGCCTTGAAGCGGGCCAGCGATGCGTAGTCTATCGGGGTGTCCTTCTCCTGTACGGCATTGAGGATTTCGGTACAGATATATTTGGCCAGAATCACCGAGCTGTTCCCCCGCGTTATGGTTTCCCACAGATCGTCAAACTGCCGTGCCGCCTCCTGCGCGTCGCCCTGCCGCACACATTGCGCAAGCAGGGAATAATCCGCCGGCGTGCCGGAAAAGGGCTGATTCTGCAGGCTGGACAGGTGCTCAAAAAAGACCAGGCCGTCCTGCATGCCGTCGGCCAGGTCGGCCGCCGTAAACGCCTCATAATACATCCGGCGGATCTCCGCCGCCGTACCCTGCCGGCCAGCGCCGGCGCTGCGGATAAACCGCATGGCGGCGTCGGTGCGCTGGGCGTATTCACGCAGCGCGCGGGAAACGGTACTGGCAAGCCATGCACAGCCGTCCGGCGTTCCGTTTGCAAGCAGAACAAAACCATCTTCAAAAACCGGTTCAAATATCCACCAGCCGGCAGCTCCGTTTTCCGCCGAACGCGCCAGCGCGTCCGCAATAAAGGAAAAATCCACCCTGGCCTGCGCCGCCTTATTCTCCTTAAAAACAAGGAGGATAAAGGCCTCTTCCGGGAAACTGACGCCGCAGGCTTCCGCTTCCCGGAAAATCTCATCCGTATTCCCAAAGTCACCGGCAATCAACCGGCTGAAATACTGCTGCCGCACAATCCCGGCCTGCGCATTCAGCTGGCTTTTCAGCCGTTCACTGCTTTCGAGTATCGGCTCAATGGTATCCAGCGAACGCTCCAGCAAAGCCAGATCATCCCGGCCGCCGCCTTCCACATGCGCGATATCGGCTGCCTTCCGGATGAGCCGCGCAATCGGCCGGTAGTTCCTCCGCGTGAACAGCGCTACCGCGCCGAAAGCCACCAGCAAAACCACGATGACCGCCAGCGTCGCTACCAGCAGCACCGGCAGCGAGGCGGCAAAGTAGGCCCTGCGCGGGATGGTTACCGCCAGGACGGTCGGCGCCTGCCCGGAATTGCAGGCAATGACCGTGAAATCGTCCTGCGTTATGCCGGTCGGTGCATAGGCCGCCGTGTCCAGCACCGTCTGTGCGGAGGCACCCGCCTCCGCTCCGCCGGACAGCAGCCGGTCGCCCGCAGCGGTGAGCAGCTGCCATCCGGCATATTCGCCTCCCACCCCTTCAAGCATGGCCGTTATTGCTCGGCTGCTGATGCAGAACGCCAGACTTCCCTTGCCCTCATAGCTCAGATCGACGGCATACACCAGCATCAGAATATCCGTACGGCTGATCGAGGATGTCTGCAGCTCACAGGAAGGGATAAAAAGACGGCTGATCCGATGCCGGTTCTCGACAGACAGCCGGAAAACGTCCTGCAGCCCCTGTGCGCCGGTATACAGGGAGGCCGTTTCCGGCGCCAAATGTGCGGTAAAAAAGCCCGGCGGGTACTGATAAAACTGCCCGAAAAAGGTTTCCCGGTCAACCGTACCGCGGGAAGTATACACCAGCGGGGCATCCACCGGATAAAACAGGACCTCCTCTAGGATCGCATATTCCCCGCGGATGCTGCGGATGCGCTCGGAAATCTCCGAATGCGATCCGCTTTCCACCGCTTCCCGGAAGTTCTGGGCGGTTACCAGGGAGGAAACCGCATAATCAAAATACGAAAACCAGCCGTCCATATATGCACTCACCCGCTGCAGCTCGGCCGCGGTGTCCTCATTAAACCGCCTGCGGGTGTCCTGATAATACAGCGTATAAAAAAGCAGGCCGACCAGCGACAGCGCGGCCGCAACCACCAGCGACTGCGTGAGAATAAAACGGAACAGGGTATGCATCGCTGGTTTTTCTTTCATGCAAACGCCATCCTTTTCGCAGCAGGCCCCTAACCGGAATGTATACGGATTAATTATCGCACAGAGCTGCCCCGTCCCGCAATGGCCAATTTTTGGATATCGGTAGAGTCTGTTTGGCTTTTTGATTTTGTGGACAAATTTGTGCAAATAATCGCCATTGTGGGCAAAAAAAACATATTTCAATCAACCCCCGTTTTTGATATGGTTGTTTTGTAAATACGGATTGTTGCCATACCGTTCTGTTTATGATCCGTTTCAAAGGGGTATCAAATCCCGGCGCCATGAAAAAAGGAGGTCGATTCATGTATTCCCTGCAGGAACTCGGCAAAGCCTATACCCCCATACACGTCGTCGGAAACGGTCGGGTATGCGCTTACGGCAACGGCGTGGCTGTCGAGCAGCTGTTTGGCCCGCATTACAGCGCGGCGGTGTTCTGCTCCCTTCTGCCGGCGGGGGAAGCGGCGCAGGCCGAAACCCGGCGGCTGCCGCAGACCGCCGTTTATGAACACCGGCTGTATGACGCGCACGGGCGGCAGGCGGCGACGATACGCGACTTTGCCGCCGCGGAGCATACCGCCTTCGTGCGATTGATTGACGGCAGCGTACCCACCGGATGGACGGCACAAACCCGAGCCCCGACCGGCTGGAAGCCGCTTACCCCCGTCCATCTGACGGGAGCGCGGGCTTTTTGGGGCGAAATTCCGGAGGGTGCTTCCTTTTACGACTACGCGACCGAACCGGGGCGGGTACGCAGCTACATAACCCCTACTCCTTCGCTGATGTGTCTGCTGGTGACCGGTGAAGCGGATATCCAAAACGACGGCGCACTCCTGCATCTGCGCATCGGCAGCGGCATGCTGGCGGCCGTGTTCGCGGCCGATTTCGGCGGGCTGATGGCGGAATGCCGCCGGGTGCTGGATACCGGCGCCCCGGCACTGCTGGAGGCAGCGCTCGCGGATGGCAGGCGGTTCTCCGCCCGGCGGTCGGCAAACCGGCCGCTTGCCGATCCCAGGCTTGAGGCGGTGGCCGACGATGTTGCGATGCTCATCCGCTGCCAGCAGTCGGCCTCCGGCGGCATCATGGCCGGACCGCGCTATCATCTGAGCTATGTGCGGGACAACTACGGCACCCACCGGGGGCTGCTGAGCCTGGGCTGTTTTGACGAGGCGCGCCGGCTTTTGGGGTTCTATGCCGACACCTTCGCACGCTACGGTGCCGTACACACCGCTCAGGCCACCGATTGCTATGGCTTTCATATCCACGAGCAGGACGCCGTGGAAATCACTGCATACCTGATGCTCATGGCGGCCGAATACCGGCAGAAAACCGGCGACACCGATACCTTTGCGGCTCTGCTGCCCCTGATCCGGTGGGCCGCTGCGCAGCAGCATGCACTTCTGAAAAACGGCATGCTCCCGTTCAACGGGGACGAAACCTACATTGCCTGCGGATTGCTGCCCCGCACCGTCATCAACAACGGTTCCATGGAGGCCACTGCGCTGTATCACCGGGCATGTGACCGCCTGCTGGCCATGGGAGAGGACGCCGGCCTTACAGCGGCACAGCGCAGCATGCTTGCGGCGGACCGGGAAGACATCGAACGGCTTTTTGCCGATAATTTTGTCTGCAGCGGCACCCTCACTGCCAACTGTCCCCGCTATTACGCCCCGGGCGAAGCGCCGGCATACCGGCACGGCGTTTACCAGTGCGGTCACGGCATGGGCGGCAATGCCTGCCGCAATCCGGACGGGATCTATGTCTGCCCCGACTGCGCCGGCAAATCCATCCCCGGGCTGCAGGAAAACACCGAGCGCCGCTTCACCGTCCCATCGGCCGTGCTGATGCCGGCGGTCGCCGGCTCGCCGCTGATGAGCCGCCCTTATGCGGTAAAAACGGTGCAGACAATGCTGGACCATTTCCGTGCCGGCGGCACCTTAGACGGCAGCAGGCGGATGATCGGCTACGAATACGGCGAGCTGCTGTTCGCCCTGCAGGCTGCCGGCTGCGGTACGCCTGCGGATATTGCCGCCATCGGCCGGCAGATGCTGGCGGTGCGGGACGCGGCCGGCGCCTGGGTGGAGTGCTATGACAACGGGCAGCCGGTGGGCTGCATGTGCCGTCCGTGGGAAAGCGGCATCAACGCCGCCGCACTGCTGGACATCGCCGGAACGGCAGCATTTCCGGCGGAATAAGAAAAAGCCTTCACGGTATGAGATAAGCAGGCTCGAACCCGGCCCGCCTTCTCTGGGCAGGACGTCGGCCGTCTGCGTTTTCGTCCTTGATGGGCGCCAGCCCATCTTCGTTCTCAGCCTTGCCGGACAACGTCCTGCTCCCCAGAGAAGGTCGAAGAATTTCGGAGAGCGGAAGAAAGGCGGGACAAGGCGCCTGACCGAGGCATGCTGCCGCATGCTAAGGAAAGGCAACGACGGCCGGCTTTTCTTCCGCCGCCGAAATCGTGTCGTGTTCGTGCCTGCTTATCTTAACCAAATCATTCAAACAGAGAGGGGTTCCGATCCGATGGCAAACGATTCTTGGCAGCAGGAGCAATTCGTACTATCCACTTTTCACGCAGTGCCTGCCGACGCAGGCGACGAGCTGCCGGCCATTCTCAACGCCTGCAAGGAGGCCGGACTGACCCATGTCGAAACCGCCTTTTCAGCACGGCCTGCCATCCTGCGGGCACTGGACATCTGCGACGAAATCGGCCTGAAGGTGATCGTGCAGGATCTCGGCTCACTCAGCGGGTTCCAGGATCGCACCACTTCCGCCGCCACCCCCGAGACGGTGGCCGAGGCGGTAAAAACCTACGGCGCCCACCGGTCGGTGGACGGCTACTACATCTGGGACGAACCGTTTTTCGAGCAGCTGGACTTTGCCGCCGAAAACACCCGGCTGATCCGGCAGTATGCGCCCGGCAAGCTGCAGCTGATCGCACTGCTGCAGTCCTACAGCCCGGATTATCACTGGGAAAACGGTCTGTTCCCCCGGTATATTGATACCTTCATCGAGCGTACCGACCCATCCCTTTTATCCTTTGACTATTATGTCTTTGACCATGACGTGGACAAAGGGGTTTCCCTTGAGGATTCCTACTTGTGGACCGATATGGCGTACATCCGCAAAAAAGCGCTGGAAAACGGCATTCCGTACTGGTACTACCTGCAGCTCATCGGCGATATTATCGGGCATCAGCCCGACCGCATTACTCTCGAGCGGGTGCGGGTACAGACCGGCATAGCGCTGGCCTTCGGAGCCTCGGGCATCCAGTATTTCAACATCCTCGACGGCATCCTGACCAAACAGGGGGAACGCATGAAGCTGTTCGACCCGGTGGCCGCCCTCAACCGCGAGGTGCTTTCGCTCGGGGAGGCGCTGTTCGGCAAAAAATCCACCCTCGTTTACCCCTCCGGCAGACTGCTGCACCGCGAATATCTGGACAGCCCGGC
Organism: uncultured Oscillospiraceae bacterium; assembly: GCA_900553255.1. Taxonomy (GTDB): domain Bacteria; phylum Bacillota; class Clostridia; order Oscillospirales; family Acutalibacteraceae; genus UMGS1591. Next base: position 62,749 of record USCI01000001.1, read on the forward strand.
CGATTCCCCGCTGGTCGCCGGGGCGCCGGACGGCCTGTTCATCGGCGAATTTACCGACGAGGCAAGCGATTATCTGCTGGCGGTCAGCCTCGATTACGAACAGCCGCGCACGGGAGAAATCCGGCTGCGGCAGACACGGCAGGCTGCAGCATTCGACCCGGGCAGCAAAACCTACGGTGCCCCGGAACGCACCGCCGCCCTGGCGTACAATCTGCCGGCCGGCGGCTATCGTCTGTACCGGTTTGCAAAATAAGGAGGAGAGGCAATGCACGGCAAAAAACGTCTGGCCGGCGCAGCGGCGCTGGCAATCGGCGCGGCCTGTCTGCTCAGCCCGGCCGCACTCGCCGAGGAGACCCCCAGATACCAGCAGGAGGAATTTGTTATTTCCACCTTCCACGGCGTACCCTCGATGCCTAACGGTTTTTACAACGAGGTGATGTTCGCCCTCAAGGAGGTGGGGATGACCCATTTGGAGACCGCCTTCACCTCTCCGGAGGGAAGTGAGATGGCTCTTCAGATCGCAGAGGAGCTGGGCCTGAAGGTCATTGTGCAGGATACCAACCTTTACGGCGGTTTCCAGAACCAGACCATCCCTCCCACCACCGAGGAGGACATCCTCAAAGTGATCGAGAAATACGCCCAGTACGAGTCCTTCGGCGGTTACTACGTCTGGGATGAGCCGTTTCTTGAACAGCTCGACGACGTAAAAAAGAACATGGACTGGATACAGAAGCATGATCCCGGCAAGCTGCGGCTGGTGGCACTGCTGCAGTCCTACAGCCCCACCTACTGGTGGCCCAACGGCACCTTCAAGGAATACATTGACACCTATGTCGACAAGATTGATCCCGACCATCTGTCCTTCGACTATTACGTGTTCGATGCCGATGTGGATAACGGTACCCCGCTTAAGGATTCCTACATGTGGATGGACATGGCGTATATCCGCAAAAAAGCCCTTGAGCGCGATATCCCGTACTGGTATTACCTGCAGATCCTCGACGATGTGGCGAATCCCAACATCAATCCCCAGCCCATGACCCGCGGGCGCATCAGTTTCCAGGTATACACCGCCATGGCGTACGGTGCAACCGGCATCCAGTATTTCAACACCATGGACAGCATTGTGGACGATTACGGGCGGCGTCTGGACAAATTCGACATCCTCAAGTCCATTAACAGTGAAATCCATAACCTCGGCCCGACCCTGATGGAGCTGACCTCCACCGTGATTTACCCCACCATTGATCTCGCACGCCACGAATATATCGGCTCCCTGGAGGAGGATGCCACGCTGGTCGCTTCCGCACCGGGGGACATGTTCTTCGGCGAGTTCAAGGATGACGACGGCAACGACTACCTGCTGCCGGTCAACTGCGATTACGACAACCCGAAAGCCGGCACCATCACCCTTAAAGGGCGCTGGGATGTCTACGAGCTGGACGCGGCCACCGGCGAAACCAAGCTGAAGGCAGCGGACACCGACACGATCGAGATCGATTATGTTGAGGGCGGCGGCGCACTGTACGCACTGCGGCCGGTTGGCGCGGACTTCCCGGTTCTGCCCGGGACCGGGGAGCCGGCAGCACCGGATAATCCGTCGTCGGACGGCCCGTCCTCCGACACGGCATCCAACGGGGAAACAGACAACGGGCTGATGACCGTACTGCTGATCGTCGGCGGCATCGTGGCAGCCGGCCTGGTGATCATCGGGGTGATCATGGTGGTGAAGCTGCGGCGCCCGGTTAAGAAATGAGGTCGTGTTCATGAAAAAAGCAATCAAACGCCCTCTGGCGCTGGCGGCTGCGCTGTGTATCTCCGGTTCCGCCTGCGCGGCATCGCCGGCCGAAGCGCTGCCCGCACCGGCAGGCGAAACGCTTGTCCAGACCGATTTCGTCATCTCCACCTTTCATTGTGTTCCCGGCGGCCTCACCCCGGAATACCCTCAGCTTCTCACCCTGGCCAAGGAGGCGGGGCTGACCCACGTGGAAACCACCTTCACCGCGCCTTCCGCCAGCCAGACAGTGCTGGACATCGCGGAACAGATCGGGTTAAAGGTGATCGTACAGGACTACACCCGCTTCGGCGGGTTCCAGAACTGGCCCGACCGCATCGCCGCCACCACCGAGGACAGCGCAAAAGAAGCGGTGGAAATGTTCGATTCCCCGGCCCTGGCCGGCTATTACATCTGGGATGAACCGTTTCTTGAGCAGTTTGAACAGGTACGTCAGGACATCGGTATCATGGACCGGTTGGATCCCGGAAAAATCCAGCTGGTAACCATGCTGCAGAGCTACAGCCCCGACTACACCTGGGACAACGGCATGTACAAAACATACCTTGACCGCTATATGGCCGAGGTGCGGCCTCCGCTGCTGGTATTCGACTACTACGTCTTCGACCATGATGTGGATAAGGGGGTCGGCCTGTACGACTCCGCAATGTGGAAGGATATGGGCTATATCCGCCTGAAGGCTAAGGAGGCGGATATCCCCTACTGGTTCTATATCCAGCTCATCGGGGACATTCCCAACAACACGCCCGGCACCATGACCGTCCCCCGCGTCGCGGTGCAGGATTATATTTCGCTGGCGTTCGGGGTGTCCGGTATCTCCTACTACAACGCCATCGAGGGCATTTTTGACGACAAGGGCAACAAAAACCATCTGTATGACGGGGTGGCTGCCCTCAACCGGGATATTCTGACGCTCGGCCGGGCGCTGCTCGGCGCGGAATCCACCCTGGTCTACCATACCTCCCCACTGCAGCATGACGATTATCTTGACCAGTTGGGGGACTCCGAAACGGTGGAAGCGGCGCCGGCCGACCTGTTTATCGGCGAGTTCAACGCCCCGGACGGCGGGCAGTATCTGCTGCCGGTAAATACCGATTATGAAAAGGAACGCAGCGGAAGCATCCGGCTGAAAGCGTCAAAAACCGTGTACCGCATCGACAAAGCCACCGGACAGCCGGTGCTCGTTGCCGAAAGCACCGATGCCATCGACTACCAGATGGCGGCAGGCGAAGGCGAGCTGTACTGGCTGACCGATCTGCCCTCCGATCCGCCGCCGGTTGTCCCGACCGGTGACCAACCCGCCGCAAGCGAACCGGATTCCCCGGCTGAAACCGGCGGATCCGAAAGCGGCATCCCATCAACCGGTACGGAACCAGGCGCCTCTCCCCCCATTGGGCTGATTGCCGCACTGGTGCTTGGCGGCGCCGTCCTGCTCGGCGGTGCCGGGATCGTCTGTGCGTATCTTTACCGACGGAAAACCATGAACAAAAGAAAGGAGCCACCGCAATGAAAACCATGAAAGCACGTCTTCTCGCCCTGGCCGCCTGCGCGGCGATGACCATCGGCCTGGCTGCCGGCTGCAGCCCCTCGGACCCCGCCGGCTCCGGCGGTGCCGTGGACACCGAAAATCCCGACCTGGCCGCCTTCCCTGTTTCGGAGGAAACCATCAATCTCAAGGTGGTGCTCAAGACCAACCCGGTCAACGGCGACATCGAGAGCATGTGGTTCTGGGAAGAAATGGAAAGGCTGAGCAATATCCATTTCGAGGTGCAGGCGATCGACATGGCTACCTTCCACGACCGCAAGGCACTGATGATCATGTCCGAACAGCTGCCGGATATGTTTCTGGGCTATGCCGAATTTGATTCCGGCGAGGTGCTCAAATACGGCAACGAGGGCGTGTTTATCGACCTGCAGGATTATGTGGCCGATATGCCGAACCTGCAGAAGGTACTGGCTACCGGCGGAAACAACACCCTGAAAACGGTGACCGCGCCGAGCGGGCAGATTTATTCGCTGCCCTGCTTCAACACCCGCGGCAATCCCGACACCGGCACCCGCGCCTTTATCAATACCCAGTGGCTGGAAAATCTGGGACTGGAGATGCCCACCACCCTGTCCGAGCTGCACGACGTACTGGTCGCTTTCCGCGACCGCGACCCGGACGGTGACGGCGTCAACAACACCATCCCCTTCTCCGCAGTGGGCTGGAACTTCGTCGAGCTGTTCAAGCATGCCTACGGCTATGTTTCCGACTTTGATGTCAAGGACGGCAAGATTTCCTATTTCCCGCTGACGCCGGAATATGTGGACTACTATGATACCCTCAACCGCTTCTACACCGAAAACCTGATCGACCACGAATTCTACACCCAGTCGGACGATCAGTTCAAGGCCAAGGCGCAGGCAATGAAGGTTGGTATGTTCGTCTATTCCTCGATCGATATCGCGGTGGGCGATGACGAGGAGAAATGGTCCCAGTATGAGGCGTTCATGCCGGTCAAGGCGGACGAGAATACCGAAGCCACCTGGAGCCTGCTCGACGGTGTCTATCCCCACGCCGCAATCCTTACCAAGGCCAACCAGCATGTGGAGGAATCGCTCAAATTCCTGGATTTCCTGTACACCGACACCGGCACCACCATGCTGCGCAACGGCCCGGAAAAAGGCAAATGGTCGGGTGAAGGCGGCTGGTACTACAACGAAAACGGCGAAGTGGAAATTGAACCGTCGCCGGAGTTCACCAACTCCTGGGAATACATCAACGCTGTGACGCCCGCCATCAACATCCTGCCCTGCTGGATGCCGTCTGCCACGATGGAAAAGGGCAAGGGTACCCCGAAGGACGATTATCTCACCGAGCAGCTGGCACGGTATGAGGACGTGGGCCGCTATATCCTGCCGGAGGTCATGTACACCGAAGAAGAGGCCGCCCGCATCAACGAAATCTGGCCGTATCTGGAGGCATATGTCGGCGGCCAGGTAGGCAACCTGATTATCGGTGTCAAGGCGGTGGAGGAAATCCCCGCCATGCAGGAGCAGATGCGCAAAATCGGTGCGGAGGAGCTTCTTCAGATCCGGCAGGCGGCCTACGACCGCTACCTGAACAGCTGATAGCCGCACGGAAACCACCCCAGGCAGCGGGGCAAAAGAAACCCCCACAGCCCGCAAGTGTTTTTCAAGGAGCTGCTGCAAAAGGAAACCTTTTGCAGCAGCTCCGTCGGCACGAGAGGATGATCTACATAATGAGAGCACCGAGGAACAGGCTAAGAAAAGCCATTGCCCTGCTGGCAGCGGCGCTGACGGCTGTTTCACTGTCCGCCGGGTATACTGCGCTCGCCGGTGCCGGCGGCAAGCCGCTCCGGGAAGAGTTTATTTCCGGGGATGAGGGGGAGTCGGTCGATTTCGTCAACCAGCTTGAGCAGCCGTACTACCGCACCGTGCGGGAGGAGTACACCGCTAAGGGCTATACCCCCGCTGAAGCGGAGGATATCGTACTGCCGCCTTCGCACCTTTCGGAAACGCTCACGGAACAGCTGGGAGAAACCGCCTTTCACTGGACCGGGGAGGACGAAGAGGTCAGCTGGACCTTCACCATCGAGCAGGCGGGGCTGTATGAAATCCGCCTCGACTACCTCGTGGCAGAGGGCGGGGTCAATCCCGCGCGGCGTTCGATCACTGTTGATGGTGAGACCCCCTTCTTTGAATGCAGCGGCTTGTATTTCTACCGGCTGTGGGAGGATGACGGCGAGCCGATTGTCAACAGCCTCGGCGACGAAATCAAACCGCGTCAAAAGGAGGTCCGCCGCTGGCAGTCGGTTTCTCTGGAGGACGGGCACGGGTTTTACGCTGAACCGTTCGCCTTCTACTTCACCCCCGGCGAGCACACCCTGACGATGGCCTACGTCGAGGAGGATATGTATATCGGGGATTTGACCGTCACGCCTCAGCGGGTAATTCCCCCGTACAGCGAAGTGGCGGCAGAATACGAGGCAAAGGGCTACCAGCCCGCGGCTGCCGCGGACGGCGGAATATTCCAGGCAGAGCTGACCGCCGTGGAAAAGTCCGATCAGACCCTGCGCCGGGAGAGCGACACCGATCCGGCCACGCAGCCGTCCAGTCCGTCCGAACGCCGGCTCAACATGATGGGCGGAGTCGGCTGGGCCAAGGGCAATCAAACCATCACATGGTCCTTTGAGGTGAAGCAGGACGGGTTGTATACCCTGTCGCTGCGGTATGGGCAGATCTGGCTCAACGGCCTGCCCTCCTACCGCCGCATCGCCATCGACGGTGAGGTGCCGTTCGCCGAGCTGCTCGATTACCGTTTCGATTACGGCTCCGGCTGGCAGGCCGAAACCCTCAGCGACAGTGAAGGGAATCCTTTTCAGTTTTACCTCACCGCCGGGAAGCACACCCTGTCGATGACCGTAAAATTCGGAGAGATCACCGAAGTGGTGCAATCGCTCAATGAGGACTCCATCCGGATGTCCAACATCATGCTGGATCTGCTGCGCATCACCGGCAATGATCCGGATCCGAATTACGATTACGAATTTTTCACCGCGATCCCGGGCCTCGAGGATACGCTGCGGCAACTGTCCGCGAGCCTGGACGAAAAATACCAGCAGCTTGTGGATATCTGCGGCGGGGACGTGCCCGGCTTTGCCAACTCCCTGAAGGCCACCCGCATCCAGATCGACGAGCTGATCGAGGATCCTTTCCTCATCGCCCGGCGCATGGACGATCTGACCACCATTCAGTCGAATCTGGGCAGCTGGTATATGGAGTTCCAGACCCAGCCGATTATGATCGACTATTTTGAGGTCGGCAGCGCCGACACCCCCTTTGTCATGCGCAAATCCAACATACTGGAAAAGATCCAATACATGATGATCAGCCTGGCGGTATCCTTCGTTAAGGATTACGACTCGGTCGGCTCGGTAGCCGACAACAGCGCCGTGATTACCGACAACATCACCGTCTGGATTGCACGCGGCAACGAGTGGGCCAGCCTGATCAAGGAGCTGGCCGACCAGCAGTTCACCCCCGCCACCGGCATCAACGTCAACATCAACATCATGCCGGCTTCCCAGCTCAATGCCGGTGCGGTCAACGCGCTGATGCTGTCGATCACCTCCGGCAAAGCGCCGGACGCAGCGATGGGCGTGGATCCCGGCTCCCCGGTGGAATTCGCCATCCGCGATGCCGTGGTGGATCTGTCGTCCCTGCCGGGGTTTGACGAAACGGTCGCTCCCCGGTTCATCGAACAATGCCTGGTGCCGTTTACCTACCGCGGTGGGATTTACGCGCTGCCCGAAACGATGGATTTCCGGGTGCTGATCTACCGCAAGGATATTGTTGCCAAGCTGGGACTGACCCTGCCGGATACCCGGCAGGATCTGTACGACACCGTGCTGCCGGCGCTGTATCAAAACGGCATGAATTTTTACTACCCCCGTGACGATTCCCAGTTTGTCTACCAGCACGGTGCCGCTTTCTACACGGAGGACGGCCTGCGTTCCGGGCTGGACACCCCCGAGGCATACCAGGCCTTCAAGGAATCCACCGAGCTGTACACCAACTACGGCATCCCGGTGACCGCCAACTTCTACAACCGCTTCCGCAGCGGCGAGATGCCGATGGGCATCGGCTCATTCACCGATTATATCCAGATCAGCGTGGCCGCCCCGGAGCTGTCCGGCAAATGGGGAATCGCTCCGCTGCCCGGCATTGAGCGGGAAGACGGCAGCGTGGACCGCTCGGTCGGCAGCATCACCGGCCAGTGCAGCCTGATCATGAGCCAGACCGACAAGGTCGATGCGGCATGGCAGTTCCTGCAGTGGTGGACCGAGGCACAGACCCAGACCGATTTCGGCCGGGAGATCGAGGCGCTGCTGGGCAGCTCCGCCCGCTGGAATTCGGCAAATGTGGAGGCGTTCTGCAACATGCCCTGGCCGCAGGAGGACCTCGCGGTCATTCAGGAGATGTGGCCGTTCTACCGGGAGGTACCGGTGGTGCTGGGCGGCTATTTCACCGGCCGGCATCTCAACAACGCCTGGAACAATGTCGTCATCGGCGGCGAACCGCTGCGGGACAGCTTGGAAGAGGCGGTCAAGGAAATCAACCGCGAGCTTTCGATGAAGCAGCGCGAATACGGCGTGACCTGAAGGAGGAACGGATGTGAAGGCAATCACCAAAAAACGCTTTATGCGTGAATATCGCTACGGCTATATCTTTTTGGCGCCGTTTCTGATCCTCTTTTTTGTGTTTATGGTCATACCGATATTCGTCGCCTTTTTTCTGAGCTTCACCAACTATAACATGCTCCAGTCGCCGGTATTCACCGGCATTGAGAACTATAAGATGCTGCTGCTCGACGACAAGGTGTTTCTCACCGCGCTCAAAAACACCCTGATCTTTGCGCTGATTACCGGGCCGGTGGGGTATTTCTGCTCCTTTATCTTCGCCTGGGTAATCAACGAGCTGCGCTTCCGCACCGTGTTCGCGCTGGCGTTTTATGCGCCCTCGATCACCAACGGCATCGCCATGTCGGTCATCTGGCTGTATTTCTTCTCCGGAGACCGCTACGGCATGATCAACAACGTCCTGATTAACATCGGTATCATCAGCGAACCAATCCAGTGGACCATGGACGCCAACTACATTCTCGGTGTGGTTATCTTCATCTCGATATGGATGAGCATGGGCACCGGCTTCCTGGTTTTCCTGGCCGGATTCCAGAATATCAACAAGGAATACTACGAGGCCGGAGCCATCGACGGCATCCGCAACAAGACCCAGGAGCTCCGCCTGCTGACCCTGCCCATGATGAAGCCGCAGCTGCTATTCGGCGCGATCAACGCGCTGGTCAACTCATTCGGGGTGTTCGACGTCGCGGTGTCGGTAGCCGGCATGCCAAGCCCCAACTATGCTGCGCACACCATTGTGGCGCATCTGTACGATTACGCATTCATCCGCTTCCAGATGGGATATGCCTCGGCGGTTGCCATGGTGTTGTTCCTGATCACCTTTGTGATCGGCCGCGGATTCATGAAGCTGCTGAGCAGCGACGACTGAGGAGGTGGTACGGTTGGCTGAGCTTCAACGGGCAAAACGGATACGCACACATGCGCCGCTTCGCCGGCGCGTACATAAGATCCGTGCCCCCTGGGTAATCGTCTACATCCTGATGATCCTGCTGGTCTGCTTCACGGCACTGCCTCTGGTATACATGGTAAACACCGCATTCAAGCCCATGCAGGAATTATTTGTATTCCCGCCCAACTTTTTTGTACGCAATCCCACCACCAAGAACTTTGTCGACCTGGTGGTGGTTATGGGCAGCTCGACGGTGCCGTTTATCCGCAACGTGGTCAACAGCATCATTGTTTCGGTTTCCATCGTATTTCTGACGGTGATGGTGTCCACCACCGGCGCCTACGGCCTGGTCAAATTCCATATTCCCGGCCGCAAGCTGATTTTCAATATCGTGGTGGCCTCCCTGATGTTCTCCCCTCATGTGACCCAGATCCCCCGTTACCTGGTGGTCAACGGCCTGGGCATGATCAACCACTATTCGGCGCTGATCCTGCCGGCGGTGGCGAGCAGCTACAACTTTTTCCTGATGAAGCAGTTTGTCGAGCAGTTCCCGAACGAGCTGCTCGAAGCGGGACGCATCGACGGCTGCGGGGAATACCGCATGTTTTTCAAGCTGGTAATGCCGGCCCTCCGTCCAGCATGGTGCACGCTGGTCGTTTTCTCCTTTGTATCCAGCTGGAACGACTATTTCACCCCGCTGATCTACGTGACCAGTCAGGCAATGAAGACGCTGCCGCTGGCGCTGCAGACCATCGCGGGCGGTGCCGCGGCACAGAGCATTTCACGCGCCGGGGCAGTAGCGGCCGCCACACTTCTGATGACCCTGCCTACCATCGTCATTTTCACCGCCATGCAGAAAAACGTAATGGAAACGATGACCTACTCCGGCATAAAGGGGTGACAGACGGAGCATGAAAATCCAAAAAGTCCTTGCGCTCCTCCTCACGGCGGTGCTGCCTGTTATGGCGGCGCTGCCTGCCGGTGCGGCCAGCGACCAGTTCACGCTGGAGGATAACGAGCGCATCCCAATCCCGGAGGCCTATACCCTTGAGAGAACCCTCTCCGGTTTCACGGCCGACGGGCAGCAACAGCAATTTAGCGGCATACTGGACATCTTCATAGATGAAGGCGGCACGCTGTACGTCAGCGATACCGCGAACAACCGCGTGGTCCGGCTGGATGCCGACGGCAACTGCACCGGCGTTTTCACCGGCGACGAGAAGGGCTTCAGCAATCCGGACGGCCTGTTTGTCGACGATACCGGCGATATATTCGTCGCCGATACCGGCAACAAGCGGATTGTGCATCTGGATAAAAACGGCGGGTTTATCGAGGAATTCGGCAAGCCGGAATCCGAGCTCCTGGACGAAAACTTCGATTACCGCCCGTCCAAGATCTGCGTCAGCGATACAGGCTATATTTATGTCATCAAAGAGCAGGCGATTATGCAGCTGGATTCCCTCAACCGGTTCCGCGGCTATATCGGCCAGCCGGAAGTTGGCTTTAGCTTCACCGATTTTCTGCTGCGCATCTTTGCTTCCGAAAATCAAAGCCGGCTCATTGAGAAACGGCTGCCGGCAACCTATTCCAACATCCTTCTGGATCAGGAGGGCAACCTGTTCGCCGTATCGCGGGACACCACCGACGGCGAAATCAAGCAGCTCAACTCCATCGGCAAAAACATCTACCGCGAATATGCCGAAGGCAACGTGATCACCAGCACCATAATGAGCTTCCTGAGCCTGGAAGGGACCATGCAGTGGTTCGGCGAACGGACCGATCCGGCGGGCAATCCACGCGTCCCTACTTTCAGCGATATCGCGGTGGACAGCAACGGCGTGGTGACGGTTCTGGATTCCGGCAACCTGCAGCTGTATCAGTACGACCCGGAGGGACAGCTGCTGTGTTCGTTCGGCGGCCAGGGGACAAGGCGCGGGAAATTCTCCTCCCCGACCTCTATCGCAGTCGGGCCGGACGGCCGCATCTATGTGGCCGACCGTACCCAGAACAACATCCAGGTATTCGCCCCCACCGCCTTCATCCAAAGTGTGCACGAGGCGGTGGCCGCCTACGCTGACGGCGACTATGAGAAAGCGTTTACCTGCTGGCAGGCGGTGCTGAGCATCGACGAAAACTACCGCTTTGCCCACGACGGCATCGCCGATACCCTATACAAGCGCGGCCAGTACAGCGAAGCGATGGACGAATATGTCATCGCCGAAAACCGCGAGGGCTACACCAAAGCGTTCAACGAACACCGCATGGAGCTGTTCAAGCAATATTTCGTGCTGATTATCCTGTGCATCCTCGCCATCGCTGCGGCGGTATGGTTTTTCGGCCGCTGGCTGCTGCACGCCGGCAGGCGGGCACAGCACCGCTTTCTCTTCAAGGAAGAGGGCCGGAACAGGCTCGGCAACTTCCTGCTGCTGGCACCTGCCATGATGACCAGGCCCAGCGACACGGTGGAAGCCGTCAAGGAAAACCGCGGCCATAACCGGATGCTTCCGGGGATACTGGTCATACTCGCCGCACTCGCTTCACGGCTCATATACATTTTCATTGTGCATTTCCCGCTCATGGACGTCTCTCCGCAGAACGTCAACCTGGTGCTGGAGGTGCTCAAGATGGTGCTGCCGGTTGTCACCTGGGCGGTTGCCTCTTATGCGGTATCCTCCATCATGGGCGGCGAAGCGCGCTTCGACGAGGTTTTCCTGTGCGCGTCGTTCGGCATGATCCCCTATGTGATGTTTACTCTGCCGATGGGCCTTGTCTCCAACGTACTCGCCCACGGCGAACAGCAATTTTATGCCATCGCCACCATTATTGTGTTCGTCTGGCAGATCGTGCTGATGTTCATCGGATTGATGCAACTCAACCGTTACGGCTTCTGGCAGGCGGTAGGCGTCGGCATCATCAGCCTGCTGGTCATGCTGCTGTTCTGGGTGGTGGCTATCCTGTGTTTCGGCCTGATCGGCCAGCTTATCCGCTTTGCGGACGGTCTGATCACCGAAATCCGCCTGAATTCGCTATAGGAGGGATGCGGATATGTTATACAAACGATTTCTGGCCGCTGCGCTGGCGCTGTGCTGCCTGGCGCTGACCTCCTGTGCGGGAAAGGCTGTTCCTCAGCGCACCCTTACCTCCGGTGAAGCACGCCTGGTGACGGTGGCCAGCGACCCGGTGTCGCTCGATGCCCCCGACCGCCTCGCCGACACCTATGAACGGGTGACCGATGGCGGGAGTGTGGCTCTCTACCTTGACCGGGAAGCCTGTACCATCGGGGTTTTCGACAAACGAAGCGGCGCCTTCTGGCGGGCGGCGGTCGATCCTGCTGCCGTGGACGCCGAAAAGATCAACCGGCTTTGGCTGAACTACATGAACTCCATGCTGTCCATCCGTGCCACCAAGGCTGACGACGAACAGGCGCAGGTGCAGCGCTACGATTCCGCCGACGAGGATATGACCCGCTCGGTACAGGAAGAGGACGGCCGTCTTCTGTTCACCGTCACCTTTGGGCGCACCGGTATTACGGCGGGGATGGAGGTATCTCTCGAAGACGACCAGCTGTGCGTGCGCGTCCCGCAGGACAGCATCCGGGAGGAAGGCGAATACCGGCTGGTTTCCCTTGAGGTCATGCCCTTTTTCGGCGCCGCAGGCGCGATGGAGGACAGCTACATCCTCATCCCGGACGGCTGCGGCGCACTGATGCATTTTCTGCCGGGGACACAGCGGGTAAACGCGCAGACCTACTATTTCCCGGTGTATTCCTCCCACGATTCCTCGGTGGATGTCCATCTTAACCGGGAAGTCCAGGCAGAACCCTACCTGCCGCTGCCGGTGTACGGCATCAAGCAGCAGGATAGTGCGGTGCTTGGCTTTATCACGGAGGGGGAAGCGGACGCCGAGCTGGCGGTCACCCCGGAAAGCACTGCTGTGGCGCTCAACCGCGCCGGCTTCCAGTTCAAATACCGGTATTCCTACAACCTGCTCACCAGCAACATCGGCCTGGCGGACGACAACAGCATGAAAAGCCTGTCCGGTTCCACCACGTCGGCGCTCTCGGTGGCGTTTGAAGAGGAACTGCGCCGTCAGGACCGGGAGCTGCGTTTCGCTTTCCTGCAGGGTGAATCCGCCAATTACTCCGGTATGGCCAACGTCTATCGCAACTATCTCGCCCAGGCCGGACTGCTCAATACGGCTGCCGCCCGGCGGCCGGCGCTGTCGCTGGAGTTCTTCTGCGGCATCCTGGAGCCCAACCTGTTTTTCGACACCTTTGTGCCGATGACGGACTTCGAGCAGGCCGCCGCCATGCTGGAACAGCTTGGGGGCGAGGGAGTATCCGGCATTGACGTTACTCTCAACGGCTGGGCAAAAAACGGCTACGGCGTGTATCCGCCGAAGCTGTCGCCGGACAGCCGGCTGGGCGGAAAAAATGCGCTTGAGGCCCTCGCCGGGACAGTGACCGGACAGCAGGGGCGGCTTTTCCTGCAGACCGAGCCGATGCTGTATGACACCTCCGGCGGCGGCTTTATCTCCCGCGGCGATGTGCTTACCCTCAAGACCGGCGTGCCGGTTGCTGACAGCGCCGGTACTCTGCAGGTATTCAACCTGCAGGTAGCGGCCGAGCGCATGCTGGCCATGCGCACCCAGATCGCCGCCTTCGACGGCGCCGGCCTGCGTCTGACCCATACGGCAATGGTCTTCAACGATTACAACCAGAAACGGCCGATGACCCGCGGCGACCAGGTTTCGCTGTGGAGCGAAACCCTCGCCACCCTCAACCAAAGCTTTGACACGGTGGTGGACATCGGCAATCTGTACACCCTTGCGCACGCGGCAGGGCTGGCGGATATTCCCACCGCCAGCGCCGGACTTGCGATTGAGGACGAGGACGTGCCGTTTTTCCAGATGGTGGTGTCGGGCTACCTGCCGTACACCGCCGAGCCGGGCAATTACGCCTACGACGTCAACCGGCAGATGCTCAAATGGGCGGAATACGGTTATATTCCACATTTCGAGATCACCTGGGAGGAGACCCAGCTGCTCAAAAAAACCGCATACAACAGCCTGTTTACCTCCCACTACGCCAAATGGCACGACACCCTGCTTGACGCCGCACAGCGGTTTGCCCCGCTGAGCCACATAGCGCAGCAGAGCATCGTGTCCCACAGGCAGCTTCAGGAAAATGTGTACGAAACCCGCTATGCCGATGGTACAACGGTGTACGTCAATTACACCGCTGAGAAGGTGCAGATCGGTTCCACGGCGGTGGAAGCGGAAAGCTTTGCGGTGGTCAAAGGAGGCGGTGCTGGATGAAGCGGCTGAGTATCGAAAAGAAGAAAAAGATCGAGGGATTTGTGCTGGTGCTGCCGTTTATTATCGGCCTGTTTGCCTTTTTCCTTTATCCGCTGTTCATGTCGATCAAGCTCAGCTTCGGCAAGGTCACCAGTGTCAGCGGCTTCCAGGTGGCCTGGAGCGGCTTTTCCAACTATCTTGAGGTCTTCACCGACGACGTCACCTTCGTCCCCACCTTCCTGGCAGTGATGCGGGACACCGCTGTAAAAATCCCGCTGACGGTGGTGTTTTCCCTCATCCTCGCCATTCTCATCAACCAGAAGATCCGCGGGCGGGGACTGTTCCGGGTGCTCTTTTTCCTGCCGTTCCTGCTGGGCACCGGCGTGGTATTCGAGCAGCTGCTGAATATGGGCGCCACCACCCAGCTGCTGACCCTGGAAACGCTGGGCATCACCCCGGAGATGATCGCCTACCTCGGCCCTACCGTCAGCGACGGAATCAACGGTTTTCTGAGCATCATCGTGATGGTGCTGTGGAACGGCGGGGTGCAGACGCTGCTGTTCCTCTCCGGACTTCAGGGCATCCCCACCGCGCTGTACGAATCCGCCAACGTGGACGGCGCCAGCCAGTGGGAGGTTTTCTGGAAAATCACCCTGCCGATGATCGCCCCGATCATGCTGGTGAATATCATTTTCAGCATCACCGACTCCTTCACCAACATCACCAATCCGATCATCGAATACATCCAGGACGTGGCATTCAGCGATCTGCGCTTTGAACGCGCCGCCGCCATCGGCTGCCTGTATCTGGGTTTTGTCCTGCTGCTGGTCGGTGCGGTATTCCTGCTGATGCGTCGGACGGGCGGCATGAGAGAGGAGAATCGCGCATGAAAAATTTCCTCCCCAAAAACGGCCGGCTGCACCGTATCCTGCGGTTGCACACCCTGTTCAGAGCGGTGTTTTATCTACTGCTGATCGGCATTGCGTTCGTCTTTTTATATCCGTTTCTATTCATGCTGATCACCTCCGTGAAAAGCAACGCCGACCTGTTCAATCCGACCGTGATGTGGATACCGAGCACACTGGAATGGTCCAACTACACCATTGCGTTCCGGCTGATGAACTATTTGCCGTATCTGCGCAACTCGGTGCTGGTTACGCTTCTGGCCACCATCGGCCATGTGCTTTCCTGCTCACTGATCGGATACGGCTTCGCCCGCTACAGCTTTCCCCTCAAACGGACCCTGTTCGTATTCGTGGTGCTGTCCATCATTGTGCCGACCCAGTCGATCATCATCCCGCTGTACCTCAATTATGCGAAATTCGGCTGGATCAACAGCTACCTGCCGATGATTATACCGGCGTTTTTCGGCTTCGGGCTCAAAGGCGGCCTGTTTATCTTCATCTTCCGGCAGTTCTATCACGGCCTGCCGGTGGATCTCGAAAACGCGGCGCGCATCGACGGCTGCGGTTTCCTGCGGATCTATGCGCGGATCATCTTCCCGATTGCCAAATCCGCCTATCTGGTGGTATTCGTGCTCTCGCTGATCTGGCACTGGAATGATTTCTACGAGGCCTCCATTTTCCTGGACAAAACCTCCATGACGATGCTGCCCACCGCGCTGTACACCCTTATCGGTTACGTCAACCAGCCCCCGCCCCCCTCGATGTTCGGCGTCACCACCGACGTGGTGGTCAACAGCGCGGTCATCATGGCTGGCGCGGTTATGGTGGTACTGCCGATGCTGCTGGTATTTTCCCTCATCCAGCGGCAGTTCATGGTCGGCATCGAACGCACCGGCCTGGTGGAATGACAAAAAGCAGGCCCTCCCCGGAGGGAGGGCCTGCCTGTCAGGCATCGTCTGCCGGCGGTGAATCCGGCTGCCGACGCACAGCTTCCGGCGGTGTTCTCGTTTCCCGCAGTGTATTCGGCGTAACGCCGGTCGCTTTTTTAAACAGCTTATAAAAATGCTTCTTATCCCGGTATCCGACCAGATAGCTGATCCGCTCAATGGGATAATCGGTGTCCCGAATCAGCCGGATCGCCTCGTTGATGCGGCGGTTGTTGATGTACTCGGTCAGGTTGATACCCACGTGCTCCTTGAACAGCTTGCTGAAATACGAGGGGTTGTAGGAACTGAATACCGCCACATCACTCGCGCTGATCTCGCTGTAATGGTTTTCGATATAGTCCAGCACCCGGAGCATCGGCTGACTGTGCTGTGCCGTCTTGCACCGCGCCCGCCGCAGAATCTTGACCAGCAGCAGATCCAGATAGCTCCTGAGCGCCACAAGATAACCGGTATCCTTTGCTTCGTACTCCGACCGCATCGCCTGAATCAGATGCTCGATTTCCAGCACCTCGTTGCCCGAAAAGCTGATTACCGGCGGGATGGCATCCCCGGGACTGGCCTTCACGTCGGCAAGCGCCTTATCCATGAGGGCTGGCAGGAAAATGCAGTTGGCAATCTCCATGCTGCCGTCCGGATAGTAGGCATGGCGGTCCCCCACGTTGAAAAACAGCATATCCCCTTTACAGACCCGGTATTCCACCCCGTTGACCACCTGGCGGCCGGAACCGGAGAGGATGTACTCGATCTCGATAAACTCATGGGTGTGCTCCGGCTCCGGCAGGTTTTCTCCGTCCACCATCAGGGCAATCATCTCCGCCGGATTGATCATGCTGACGGCCAGTACTTTTGTCACGTTATCCCCTCCTCTTTTATCAGTATATACAAAAAAGGAGGAATAATCAAGGGATATCAGGAATTTATAGCCGAAATAAATGGTTCGTCAATCGCTGGAATCGGAGAATTGACAAACTGGATCGGGGCATACAGGCGGGTATGCCGCCCGTTGAAGGACGCCGCGAGCAGCAGCTCGTAAACCGGCTGGTCGAGAACTTCAGGCGCCTGTATGGTCAGCGCAAAGCCGCGTTTGCCCACATTGCCGTGGAACTGTTCGAGCGACACACAGAAATTATCCGAAGGGTATACCCGGAAGCCTTCGGGCGTGTGAATGCGGATGTTCAGCCACTGCTGGCACAGCATGTGGTTATCGAGGGTAAGCAGCAGCTGCCGCTGCTCGTTCGGGCGGATGTAGTTGGGACCCTGGTAATCAATGGTCAGGTCGGCCACCGGCGAAGTATGGCGGGTACTGAACGGCTGGCGGGCCAGCGTATCCAAAAAGCTGACAACCATGTTTGCACGGCGAACCGGTATGTTCCTGAGCTGGCTTTCGGGCTTGAGCCGCAGGGTAAAGCCCGGCTTATCCTCCGAAATGACGCAGTGCTTGTCATCGAGGAAACGCGGCACCAGCCGGATCAGGCGCTCGGTCAGCTCCTCCACCGTCTCAGGGATCGCGCAGTCGTGGTCGCCCTTGTTGATCGACAGGGTGATGATTTTGCTGCCGATCGGTTCGATCCAGCGGCGCGGAATCGCATCGATGCCGCCGATGATGCCGAACAGCGCGCCGAGGGTGGCGGCGGTGCAGTCTGCATCCTCCCCGCAGCCGGCGGCGATGCACAGGCTTCTGCCAAAATCGCCCTCGCCATAATACCAGCCGAGCACCATCAGGCCTATGTTGCACGGCGCGTCATAACCGAGCTTCGCTTCGGGAATCTCCGGTTCCGGCTCGCGGTCCTGATAGCCGCCCATCATCCCAAAGAAGCAGGGGAAATGGATCAGCAGCTGCTTGCGGCAGTGCTTCCAGTCCTTCCCGGCATGGTAAATTTCCCGCACCAGCGAAACCGCGCCGTATACCCCGCAGTCCTGCGGTATGTAGCTCAGAGCGATATCCAGCAGCGTCTCCCTTTCGCCGGTCACGAAGGCTGCGCTTTGCAGCGCGGCACAGAACACCGCGGCGTAAACCCCTTCACGGCTGTGGTCAACCATGGCGTCCTCCATCGCATAGTGCACCGCCGCCTGCGGATCGCCCGGACACAGACACGCCCAGATTTCCGAGCGGATGAAGGCCCCGCAGCTGTCACGGTTGTCGTTGCCGAGGAAGCCGGAAAGCGGCGGCAGCACGCCGCGGCGCAGGTTATTCTTTGCCGCGCCGTATTCGCTCCAGCTCGGCGTAATGTACGACAGCCAGTATTCCCCCAGAATGGAAGCGTTGACGCCCGCACCGAACCGCTCTGCCGCATTGAGCCACACCAGCTGCAGATCCAGGTCGTCATTGGGCAGCGGTTCACCGCCGAGCGGCTGGGTGTAAAAATCAAACTCGAATACCCCGCGGTAGCACTCAAACGGCGCGCCAAGCGTTCCGCCGATATTTTTCCCATACCAGCAGCCCAGCAGCCGTTTGCGGTATTCGCTCATGCTCATTTCCATAGGTCGAATCCCTTCCTTTCTTCCGAGCAGAACCGGCTGAACAAGCCGCAGGACTGCGCGGCCGTCTGCCGGCTCGGTCATTTTCCCTCATCATACTCCATGATGAGCGCCTGCGAAAGGTGCAGTTTTTGTGCGGGCGTGGCGTTTTTTCAGTTTTTTCTGCGCAATTCTCATCAAACAAAAAATGACCACCACCGGTCAAAAAATTACCATTGTCCAGTTTGTGTAAAAAAAGTATGCTGATATATAGAAAAATAGGGAGGTTGTTTTATGAAAAAGCGTTTCTCTCATTTGCTTGCCGCCGTGGCCACGCTGGCCATGCTGATGGCTGTGGCGCCGCCGGCCGTACTGGCCGACGAACTGCCGGAGACCGATGTCATGTTCACCTTTGATGAGGATGCGGAAGGATTTTACGTGCCGTTTTTCATGGAAACCCAGGTGACCTCTGCCCACGAGGATGGAGCGATCAAGCTGACCATGACCACCGACGCCCGTCCGCCGATCATCCAGCGGCCGCTTGATCCCACTATAGACGGCAGCCAGTATAAATGGTTATATATTAAACTGAAAAACGAGGGTATGGGCGCGGCTGCGATGCTGTCCTTCTCCTCACTGTCCAAGGGGCTCGGCGAAAACCTCGGCATTGATGATCCTTCCCACAAAATCGTCTTCGCCATCTCCAAGCAGGATACCGAATTCAAGGAATACTGGGTGGAGCTGAGCGGAAACGAAAAATGGACCGGCTACAATGATATCGACATGCTGCGGGTAACGATCGGCGCCGACTGGGCCAGTCCGAATTACAGCGTATACGTGGACACCATCGCCCTCTATGCGGAAAAACCGGAGACGCCGACAGAGCCGGAGCCATCCGATCCCACCGATCCGACCGACCAGACTGACCCGACCGACCCGTCCGGCGAGGAATCCAGTGCACCGGCTGAAAATTCGCAGACCCCTTCTACCAGAAGAACCACTGCAGACGGCGATGGCTCCGTCCCTGCGGACACTGATGAAGGCGGCAGCAATGTGCTGCCGATCGTGCTGATTGTCATCGGAGGCGTCGTGATTCTGGCCGGCGCTGGCGTAGGTGCATGGTTCATTCTCAAAAAGCGCGGCAAAACCCCGGAACAGTAAGCCGGACCGATTGAATCCGAAGCACAATTCCACATTATAGAAAATAAAAAGGAAGGTGTATTGCAGATGAAAAAAGCATTATCCCTACTTGGCTGCGCATCCCTGCTCGCCTCGCTGTTTGTCAGCGCGGGCGCTTCGGCGGCGGCCGCCGACCTGACCTTTGATTTCTCCGCCGGCAAGGCCGGCTGGGGCAGCCCCGGCTTTTTGCATACCACCACCGAAACCGATGACAGCGCCCTGAAGGCGTCCAATGCCTCCGGAGAGAGAATCATAGTCCAAGCCGTCCTGGAGGAGAGCTTCGCCGGCGCAGACTACGACCAAATCAAGCTGACCATCAAAAACGACTCCGGTGCGGCGGGCTTCTACTTCTGCTTTGGGACCGCCGGTGAGGAATACAACGACGTGGACCTTGAACCAAATCAGGTTGCCATCCCGCTGGAGGCTTCCGCCGACGAATACAAGGAATATACCATTAATATCGGCGAAAACGCCGCCTGGCAGGCTGCCGATGACATCGGCCTGTTACGCCTGAATTTCTACGCACCCGGCGCTGGTCCCGCCATGCCCGATAACAGCAGTGTACACATCCGCAGCATCACCCTGACCAATTCACAGGGAAACGCTCCCGCCGCTGCGGAGGAATACGAGGAAACCTTTGACGAGAACAACGGTGGCTGGGATAAGGCGGGTTATCTCGGTGATAAGATAACTGTCACACATGACGCTTCCGGGGCACTGAAGGTGACATTGAACGCACCGGACCGTCCGATCATCCAGAAGCCGCTGGAATCCGGCGCCTATCTCGGCGGGGCGGAACAGAACACCCTGCATCTGCGGGTGAAAAACACCGCCGGCTATGAGCATTTCTTCTTCTGCTTCAGTACCACCGACACCCCGGACGGCGCGGGGCTTGACGCGGGCGAAAACCAGATCCAGATGAACCTCGACCCGGAGAAAACCGACGAGTATGTGGACTATTATGTCAATCTCGCCGCCAACGCCAGCTGGACCGCGGCCGAGGGCAAGGTGGACTACCTGCGGCTGATCTTCGGCAATGCCAAGGAGCCGGGCGCTGAGATCCTGATTGATTCGATCCATATCTACAACCGCCCGGCCGAAACCGAAGTGGACGAAAGCTACGAAAGCGGCACCGGCAGCTGGGCGCCCCCCTTCTATGCGCAGAGCCTGGTCACCGTGACGAATGATAATCAGGCGCTGCTGCTCAATTCCCTGATTCCCTACAAGCTGGTTATGCAGTCTCCCACGCCGTTCCTGCTCAAGGGCGCGGATCTGCCTTATGTGTATGTCGAGCTGAAAAACACCGCCGGTGCCGAGACCATGACCTTTGCCTTCGGCACCAGCGCACAGGAGTCCAACGACGTTGACAACGACGACCATAAAATCACCATTAAACTTGATCCTGAAAAGACCGACGAGTACCTGGTGTACCGCATTGACCTGTCCGAAAACGAGGCCTGGAACGCGGCGGAGGACATCTCGCTGTACCGCCTGGTATTCAGCGGGGCGAATGACGGGAATGTGACCGGTACCGGCGGTATCTCGATTAAGAATTTCCAGGTCACCGCTTCCGGAGACCGGGACTATTATACCCCGGATGAAGGCGGCAGCGCCGATGACGGCAAGGACGATATCACCGACACCGGCGTGACGCCGATGCTGGCGCTGATTCCGGTCGCCGCGTTGGCGGCCGGGGCGGTGGTGCTCACCGCGAAAAAACGCAAAAGCTGACGGCTGAACCCGACTAAAAAGGTGCGGGAGGATGAGAACATCCTCCCGCACCTTTCAGCCTGTCAAAGAAGTCGCCAAAAGGCGGCTTTTTTGGTATAATGGAGAGGAGG
>USCI01000002.1 GCA_900553255.1 uncultured Oscillospiraceae bacterium
TTAGACCCTTTTTGTGCTTTCGGGTCCTATTTCTTCATTTTTTCTTTACAGTGCCATATATAAAAATTGACTATTAGGGGACAAAGGAAAGGATCATCCCACCAGACCGGTGCTGGCGATGCTCTCCACAAAACTCCGCTGGCAGAACAGGTACAGCACAATCATCGGGAAGATGGAGATCGCCACACCCGCCTGCACCCAGGTGACGATATCGGTCGCTACCGTGGCGTTGAGCAGGGCGCTCGCATCGGTCGAAATGCGCAGCAGCTCGCTGGAAACGGTCATGAACTGGTCGAAATACAGCGACACCATCGTCGTGTCGTTCCAGTACCACACAATCGAGAACAGCAGCACCACCACAACCGCCGGACGGGCATTGGGCAGCATCACCCGCAGCATGGTCTTGAAAAAACCGCAGCCGTCAACATAGGCCGCTTCTTCGATTTCCTTGGGCAGGCCCTTGAAAAACTGCATAAAAATCAGAATATACAAGCCGTTTTTCAGCCCCACCCCCATCATCGCGGGCAGATAGCTGTTCAGCGGATTGTCAAAGATATTGATCCGTATCCGCAGCCCGGTGATCGCCCGTGCCAGCGAAACGAGACCCAGCGGATCAAAGTCCGAAAACATCAGAAAATTGGGGATTGCAACGATCTGCACCGGCAGGATCAGGGTCAGCACCAGAAACACCAGCAGCAGGGTCTTGCCGGGGAACCGGAACCGGGCGAAGCCGTACCCGATCACACAGCAGGACACCACCGACAGCACCGCGCTGCCCAGGCTCAGCACCACCGAGTTTTTCAGCAGCGTGGCAAAGTCAAAATTCGTCCACACGCCGATGATGTTGTCCAGCGTCAGCCGGGTCGGGATCCACACCACATTGAGGTCATTGACCTGCTCCGACGGCCGGAACGCCATGCTGAGCATGTACAGAATCGGATAGAGGATCACAAAGCTGATGCCGATCAGATACAGATAGGACAGCGTGCTGGTGGCAAACCGGACGGACTTGGTTCCCGCCATGCGTGCAAGCGTGCGCCGGTCGTACCGGCTGCGCTGCCGCCATAAATCTTTGATTTTCACTGTTCCGCCCCCTTACCGGTCAAGGATATACCGGCGGCCGATCAGCAGGGTCACCAGCACGATGATTATCAGCACCGCCAACGAATACACAACGGCCACCGCCGAAGCATAGGAATACTGGAAGTTCGAGAACGCCTGGTCGGAGATCATTTTGATGATCGCGTTATCCGTTTCGGTGAACGAGTCGATGATCGTGTAGATCACCACCAGGAAGATGATCGGCATGCACATCGGCAACGTGATCTTCCAGAATTCCGACCAGGAGGACGCCCCCTCGATTTTCGCCGCCTCATACAGCGAAGGGGAAATACCCTGTAATCCCGCCAGAACAAGGAGAATCTGCACGCCGGATACCCAGCTGATATCCACCACGCTGCTCACGGCGGTGGACAGGAAATTCGAAAAGCCGCTGCCCAGCGAGGTGCTGGAAAGCAGGTCGTTGAGCACCGTCATATCCAGTGCCGCCACGCCGCCGGAGGAGCCTCCCATCATGGACATGGCCGTCGAGTCCGAGCGCACGAGACTGGCCACCGCCCCGGACATCACCACCACCGGCAGGAAGAACACCGCCCGGAAAAACAACCGTCCCCGAAACTGCCGGTTAAGCAGCAAGGCGGCAAAAACGCTGAAGACAATGACGGTGGGCACCCGCGCAAGCAGGTCGGTCAGCACCGTTTGCATGTTCAGCAGAAAATCCGGATCCTGCAGGAACATCTGTCGGTAATACCGCAGCCCCTCAAATGTGGTTTGAAAGCCGGTTTCGTAATTGACCTGAAGCGTGCAGAAACTGTAGGTCACCGTATCGATAAGCGGCTTGATGAAAAACAGAATCAGACCCAGAATAAACGGTGACACAAACAGCAAACCGGCCCAGGCACGTCGGCGTTCAAAGCTGGACGCTCTCCTTTTCACGGGCAGCTTCATCCCCTTTTCGTGGTTTTTTCATTTGACGTATGAGCGGAAATATAGTATAAAAAGAAGCAGAAAACGGTGCTTTCGGAAGAGAGGCGGAACGGGTGTATAAAGCAGACGAGTTCGAGATGTATAACACGCAGGAGCACGGCTTCGGCTATGTCAAAATCCCGCTGCGCATTTATCGCCGGGAACACAGCCCCACCGCACCGGCACCCCTGCATTCCCACGATTTTCTGGAAATTGCGGTAGCCATCAGCGGCAGCGGCACCCATGTGCTCTATCTGCCGGATCTGGACGAAGTCTCCTGCCCGGTAGCCAAGGGCAATCTCTGCATTGTCGCGCCGGGCGAAAAGCACGCCTATTCTTTTCAGCCCGGGGAATCCCTCCGGCTGATCAACATTCTGTTCAGCCCGTCGGTACTCCAGAAAAGCAACGCTGTATGCTGGGACGACTTCCATTATGAAGAATTTATCCAGCTTTCTTCCTACCTTTCGGTCCGTCAGAACGGCAACCCGCGGCAGATTCGGCTGGATACGGAAGAACTCGATCAGGTCTGCCGGCTGGTCGAACGAATCGAACGGGAGTTTTCCCGGAAGGAAACCGGCTACAGCACCATGGTCCAGCTGTATTTCTCCACCATCCTCACCATCATGCTGCGCTGCTACAAGCGGGAGATCGTAACGGCCGACATCGAGGAGGACCGCACGCTGGTGGCGAAAATCCTGCAATATGCCGACACGCACTATCAACAGAAAATCACCCTCGACCAGCTCGCGGAAATGACGCATTTCAGCACCCGGCACATCACCCGGCGCTTCAAGGCTGCCACCGGCCTTTCCCTCAACGAATACCTGCTCAACCAACGGATTGCCGGCGCCAAGTCTCTGCTCGCTTCCACCCCCAAAAAGGTGGCGGAGGTGGCACTGGAGACCGGCTTCGGAAATGCTTCCTATTTCTGTCAGCAGTTCAAGCGCGTCACCGGGTACACCCCCAACGAATATCGCGAAATCAGTCGAATATGACGGCGGCCGCGGGCCGCTGTTCTTCGAGGAGCACCGTCCGGCTCGCCCGGCCGCTGACGGTCTCCTCATATTTTTGTCCGGGAAGCAGTTCCCAGAGCACCGGCACCGGCTGTTCGGTTTCCGCCTGAACCGTCAAACAGCCGTCCGTCACCCGCCAGGAGACCGTCACCCGTCCATAGGGGGTCATACAGCTTCCCTCGCACGAGCCGAGCCAGTACATCCGCGGCGCGATATGTACCCGGGCAAATCCCGGTCCCGCCGGACGCAGCCCCACTCCGCAGCTCATCAATTCCTGCAGGGGTACCGCGCTCCACGCATGGCAGTCGCTGCGCCAGTTCACCGGATCCTCCGGCCAGGTGGTTACCCCCATCTCGAGCATCTGTTCCCACAGCAGCCATTGCTTACGGGTGAGCGCATACAACCCGGCCTTTTCCAGTGCGCGGAACAGGAAATACTGCATGCAGAACGAGCATTTGGCCGCATCCGGGTTTTCCATTGCCGCCTGCAGGATCGTTCTGGCCCGTTCCCCCTCCGCCACACCGGACAGCACCGCCCAAACCTGGGCGTGCTGGCTCCATTGCGGCCGGCCAACAGTGTCGGTATACAGGCCCCTGACCTCATCGTAGGCGTAACGGTTTACCGCGCCGCCGATTTCCTCCGCCAGCTGCCAGTAATGGCCGGCGCAGTCGCTGCGGCCGATGACTTCCGCCAGCTCAGCGCCCTGCCGCAGAGCAAACACCAGCATCAGCGTGTGGATCACATTGATCTCGT
The DNA here is from genome assembly GCA_900553255.1 of uncultured Oscillospiraceae bacterium. GTDB lineage: Bacteria > Bacillota > Clostridia > Oscillospirales > Acutalibacteraceae > UMGS1591. Next base: position 3,792 of record USCI01000002.1, read on the forward strand.
CTGTGCTTTTGACCGGAACCCCCCGCTCCCAGTCGGCGGTCCAGTCCACGAACTGCCAAAACCCGGTGTCGGCCAGCAACCGCTGGCCGTTGAGCCGGTCGGTGAAATACGCCAGCGCTTTTTCCACCCCGGGATAATATCCCTCGATCAGGCGCTTATCCCCGAAATACCGGTAGTGATCGTGCAGCATCATAATCCAGTAAAAGGTAAACGTCGGAATAATCTGGAGGATATTCGCCGGGGAATGGCACGGCAGCAGGCCATTGGGCAGCTGCACGTTGTAAAAATCCCGCAGCGCTTTGCGCGCCAGCCGGTCGTCCCGGGAAACCGCAAATCCGTAAAGCGCTTCCAGGCGGGTGTCCATCAGATACTGCATCCGCTCATAATACGGACAATCCATGTAGGTATCGTACATGCAGCTTTTCAGCGTGCGCAGGCTGACCTCCCATATCCGGTCCATCCAACCCGCATCGCTGTGGAACCGGGACTGCACCGCCAGCGGATACCCGGTCTGCCATACCGCTTTAAGGCGTATCTTTACGGCCTGCCCGCCGCCGTGGATTTCGACCCGGATAAATCGGAAAGCCCGGTAATGGAAAGGGCAGTAGTTCTGCCGGCGTCCATCAGGGCGGTACACATCCCTGCCGCCTTTGAGATAGCTGCCCTCCCGGCTGCAATCGTCCCGTGCCGCCTTGATGTATTTTCCGTCGCGGTCAAAGCCGTAGCTTTCCGCATAAATCAGACAAATTTCGGCGCCCCTGCCGCCCTCGATTTCCCATTCCGGAAAAGCGGTGCGGTATTCCCCGGCGTCCAGCTCAATCCAGGCATCCTCTCCCGCCGGCAGTTCCAGCCATTCCCCGGCAAGCAGGTGCTGCGCCTGCGATGCCGCCGACGCCGAACAGCGGGTTACGCGCTGCAGCGACACCTTTTCTTCATACGGCCGCGGGATGGGGTTGGGCTCCACCTGCCAGACGTTGGCGAGCCCGCCCATAATGTAAGGCGAATTTTCCGTGATCTCCACCGCCGGCTTCCAGTTTTCCTCCCGATAGCCCGCCTCTTTCCAGCCTGCCGGATAAAGCGCACCGTCTACGTCTTCAAAATGCCCCATATATATCAGGTCCGTATCCGCCACGGATGTAAACCGGTATGCCTCAAGCGGCAGGCAGTGATACGATGCGTCGGTGCGCCAGGCCGGATCGCCGTCGATCATCAGGCCGCCCTGCATCGAGGACATCAGCGCCGTAGGGCCCGCCTTGAATTCGTTCGCCAGATGGCGGTTGCCGGGATAGTGAATCACCTCTGCGGCCAGCACGTTCTCTCCCTGCCTCAGATGGGGCGCCAGATCTACCGTGTCGGTGTACCGCAAAGACAGGTCGCTTTTTGTTGGCCCGCGCAAAAGGCGCTCGCCGTTGATGTAGAGAACAAAACAGCTGTCCGCCGTAACAGTAATCTCCGCTTTTATGGGTGGCCGGCTATACACAACCGATTTACGAAAAAGAAGATATTCCGATTCGTCAACCGCCTGTTTCCGCCGCCAAATCCACTGAGCTTTGTGCTCCATGTCAACAACTCCCTGTCCTCTGCCTTCGTTCACTTTCCATTATACCGACGTGTTTCGGTTTTTATATAATAAAAAGGACTGATTATATAATTATAAAGACTTGACAAAAATGTTTTATACAAAACATCCTGATAATTTTGCAAAAATTCGGATATTCAACCCCCTTTTTTCCGTTCGATTCAAGACCGCGACAAAGGTGAAAATGATTATCTGCAAAAAAGATGAAATGAGGAAGGGCTAAAAAGACAAAAAAGCCAGTGCCGTAAAGGCACTGACTTTTCAGCATGTCGAAAAATGGTTGGTGGATAGCAAGTTGCACAAATGCGGCGTATTACGCCCCATCGGAAACCCCCTTGATAGAGTTTCCCACGATGCAGCAGCCCACCGGGTTGTTGCATCTTCCTTCCTGATCCTTATTGAACACAAAGGATTTCGCGTCCCGTGGGACGCGGCGGGGGCTTTTAAGGAAGCATAGCTTCCTTGGCGAGTTTCGCCGCAGGCGAAACATCGCCCCCCTCGTGTGACGTTTGCCGCTTTGCGGCAAACTCACCGCGGACGGTTACGTCCGCGCCCCACCGCCTTTTAAAAAAGGCGACCAAAATTACCCCATCCGTGCCAGCGCCTCTGCCAGCCGTCTGTAGCGGGCATATTTTTCCGCATACACCGCCGTATATGCGGGATTCGGTTCCACCGCCGCCGCGATGCCCACCATTGCGCCGGCCGCCTCGCGGAAATCCGTGTAAACGCCGGCGGCAACCGCCGCCGCCATTGCCGCGCCCTTGGCCCCCAGCTCTTCGGCGCCGATCACCTCCACCGGCATGGCGAGTGCGTCGGCAAACATCTGTACCCAGACAGCGGAGCGCGCCGCGCCTCCGGCCAGCCGAAGGCGGTCCAGCCGCGGATTGTGCGCCCGCAGGCGGTCGATATGGGTGCGATGGGAATACACCACCCCTTCAAAGACCGCCCGCAGCAGGTCTGCCGTGCCATGGGTCTGATTCAGCCCCGCCAGCACCGCCTGTTCCACACCGCTGACGTTGCTGCCGTAAAGGAATGGGAGGAAAATGATACTGCTGTCCGCCGGCCCGAGCGCGTCAACCAGCCGGTCGGCCAGCGCATACGGCGATTCACCGCGCTGCAGCTCCGCCCGCTGCGCCTCTCCCAGAAAGTGCTTCACCGCCCAGCCCAGATTGCCGGCCGAGGTGGGGCTGCTTTCCTCAATGAGGTAGTACTCCGGCAGGCAGAACAGCGAATTGAGGGTGGTGCCGTCCGGCGAAACCGGCGAACGGGAGATGTATTCGTTGATGCTCCACGTACCGGTAACGGCACACAGCCGGTCCTCGTCGGAAACGTCCATCGCGATCGCGCAGGCATCGATATCAAACATCCCACCGCACACCGGCGTGCCTGCAGGGATTCCGGTGAGGGCTGCCGCGTATGCAGGTTGAGCAGGCTGGTACCGGAAGAATCGGTGTATTCGGCATACGCCTCCCCTGTCAGCCGGAAACGGATGTAGTCCTTGGCCTCAAAGATCCAGCGGATGTTTTCATAAACCGCCGGCCGGTTATCCCGGAACCAGCGCAGCAGAGCCGCCGGCTGGCAGTCCAACACCCGCTGCATCGTATATGCCCGCGCTTTCTCAGCGGTGCCGTCCGTCATCCAGTGTTCGGCGACCGCTTTGGCGCGATGATCGGTCGAGGCAACCCCCGGCGCGGCCGGCCGGCCATCCCGCCCCCATAAATACAGCCCCTTGCCGTGGCCGGTACAGCCTACCCCCGCGATTTCCGCCGGGGAAATACCGGCCCCGGCCACCGCCTCCCGGATACAGCGCGCCGCGGCCGCCCACAGCGTCTCCATATCGCGGTCACACCAGCCCGGCTGCGGGCACGTCTGCGGCGTATTCTCCCCCGCACAGGCCAACTGCCTGCCGGCGGCGTCAAACACCGCCGCCTTGGTCATGGTGCCGCCGTTATCGACCCCGATAAAACACCTCTTCATACGTGCTGCACCTCCAGCATCGGTCGGTAATAATCGTGTACAGCCTTCAGCCTTGCTTCCCAGTCGTCTCCGCTGCGGTACCAGCATTCCGCGGTAAACCGCCGTATCCCCTGGGCCTTCAGTTCCCCGATGACCGCCGGAAAATCCACCCGGCCTTCCCCCGGGAACAGGTCGCGGAAAACGCCCTGTGTTGTCTCCTTGAGGTGGACGGCGGCAATGTGGCCGTGTCCGCAGCGCAGGTCGGCAAGCACCGCCGCCGTATTCCCGCCGCAGGCGTTGCAGATGTTTCCCGTATCGGGATAGATCTGCAGCCAGGGGGAGTCCGCCATCCGTACAAAGCGCATCGCCTTGCTGACGGTGTCGAGGACCGGCTCGCCGGCCGGGGATACGCACTCCATCGTCTCAAAGCCGAGCATCATCCCGGCAGCGGCCGCCCATTCCACACCCCGCAGCAGGTTGTCGGCAAACCGCTTGACCGTATCGGGGGTAGAGCGCTCGTAATATACGTCGTAGCCCGCCAGCTGGACCAGCCGCACCCCAAGCTCCCCGGCGAGGGCAATTGCCCGGTGCAGGATGTCCATCCCCCTGCGCACGGTTCCGGGGTCAGCCGAGCCGAGCGGATACCGGCGGTGCCCGCTCAAACACAGGGTAGCCACGGACACCCCTGCACGCCGGGCAGCCTGCCGCAGCGCGCTGATCTTATCCGGACCCCATTCCAGCCGCGCAAGCCTTTGATCGCTTTCATCCACGCTCAGCTCAAAGCTGTCGAACCCCGCCTGCGCGGCATGGACAAGTTTTTCCTCAAGGGATACGGCGTCCGGCTGGGCTTTTTCATAAAGGCCCAGGATACACCTGCTCATTCTCCTGCCTCCGCCGCGGGAACGCCGGGATGCCACGGGAAATGCTTGAGCATGACAAGCGGCTCGCACAGGCTGGTGTTTTTGACCACAACCCCCTTCGCCGCCGCGTCATAGGAGACAAAAAACTCGTCCGCGCTTGCCTGGCCGTACCGCAGCATGCAGGCCGTCTCCGCCTGGAGACCGTTGATGGTGCCCTGCCCCTGCGTGAGGATGCAGCCATAGGGCGTATCGTCCCGGATTACCGCTTCCGCCCCCGGATAAACGGTCAGTTCCTTGGCGGCGATGTACGGATTGCCGTAGGCAACCCATTTTTCGCAGTGAGCATCGTCCTGTGTACAGATGACCGGCGGGCGGAAGAAGTGCCGGCGGTACTCCGGATCCACATTTTTCTCCCAGTCCATCAGGCTGATGACGTAATCCAGGTCCTGCTGCCTGTCAGGCGGGCAGTTCTCCACCAGCATCTCATATGGGTAAATCTCGTTTTCCACAACGTTTTCGTATACCGAATTGACGTCGCTGTTCCACTGTGGTTCGTAGGTCAGATACGACCCCGGCGCATGCACGACGCCCGGCGCGGTATACCAGCCGGTACCAAGCTCGATGCGGTAGGCGCGGGACAGCTCGGTGATGCGGGTGTCCCTTGCTGTATAGCCGGCCAGCCGTTCCCTGACCTGTTCCTTGGTCACCTCCGGCGAAAAACCAAAATAGGTGTACGGCGATGTGCCCGCATAGTTGTTGAGCTGAGGCGGATAGTAGTACGCCTCCGGCTTGCCGATGCGGCCAACCCGGGCGGCATCCTCGAAGCCCAGATGCAGATGGTGGAACAGCGGCCCTTCGTAATCAAAGAATTTGGAATACATCGGCCAGGTGCCGTAGCGCTCCATCATGGCATCGCCGAGCAGGTCGGCCCCCAGCTGCTCCACAAAATCCTTGAGCGCCACCTTGCCGTCTTCCACCGGGACATAGCTCATCCCCTCGTCGGGCGCAGCCTTCGGCCCGTTCATGCAGCAGATGATGGAAGAAAACCACCTCTCCTTGATCGAACCGCGCTCGGTGCCCAGCGCAAAATAGTCGTCCGGATGCAGCCGCAGCCGCCGTCCCGCCGTACCGAAGCGCCGCGGCACAAAAACCGGCAGCAGCCGCAAAATCCCGCCGTTTTGCTGCAGATACGCTTTCAATTCCTGTCTGTTCATGCTGCTTTCTCCTTTTCGGTCCGGTAAACTCTGCCCCCCGGCGGAACGCCGGCACCTGTGTTTTTGTCCGGCACAGACGTGCAATGCCCCTGTGCCGCTGTCTCATACATACCATAAAGCCGGGCAAAAAAGCAGACCGATTGTTGCGGGAAACAGGCAAGAATTTTGCCGTGATTTTTGTGTGCGCGATTCAGCCGGGGGGATATTGTCCCATGGGCATCCGGAGGCTTTACCGAAAACGATCAAAAGCCTGGACACCGGCAGCTCCCAAGCGGGAGGTAAAGCCTCCGGTGCCTGCCGCGCGCCGTTTTGGGCTGTCGCCGGGTTTTGGCAGCAGGGGGCTGCCGGGCTCCGCTGCTGCACACCCCCGCCTTATCCCGCTTTGTTTTTTCTGTTCCCTTTCTTTCCCTTTGGATTGTTCGGACACAACCGCCGCAAAAAAAGCAGAAGGCGCGGCTCCCATGAAGGGAACTGCACCTTCTGCTGCTTTCCGGCGGCCCAGCACCGCCCGCAGATACACAAGCCATACGGCCAGCCTGTCCCGTGAGGGAGGGCTTTATCGCCATTTCCTTTTTAACGCGATGTTTTTCCTGCTCCTGTGCGGTTTTCCGCCGAACGAAGCCAGCGCCGATAAGCGGCAGCCGACATGCCGGTTTCCCGCTTGAACAGGCTGTTGAAGTGGGAGGGATTGTCATAGCCCACATACTGGGCGATATCCTGTATGGACATTTGGGTGTCCGCCAGCAGCCGTTTGGCCTCCTCAATGCGCCGGCCGATCAGGTAATGGATCGGCGAATAGCCGGTTTCCTCCTTGAAAATATGGGACAGGTAAAAGCGGCTGATATAATGGGCGCCGGCAATATCCTTGAGCTGCAGCGACTCGGTAAAATGGTTGTCGATATAGGATTTAACCTCACTGATGATCGGCGACCCCGACTCCTCCGGCCGTTTGCCGTCCGCCAGGCCGAGCAGACGGAGAAGATACGCCGAAATCACCCGCAGATACCCTTCGCAGATGAGTGCGGTGTCGTCCCGCGCATCACGGCATTCGCTGTACACGCCTTCCATCAGGGTAACCATGCGGTCATATAATGGCCCGGTGTGCAGCACCGGCTGCTGCCGGATCCGCTCGGCCGCACGTGCCTCCATCTCCGGCGTAAACAACCGCAGCGCCGCACAATAGTAGGTCTCCCCGCCGGCATGCTGCGGGTACAGCTCCTCGTGTTCAATGCCCCGGCCGAACAGGATCAGATCGCCGGCCTTGACGGTATACGGCTCCCCGTTAATGGTGAACGCCGCATGCCCGCCGGTCATCAGCACCAGCTCGGTAAACAGCTCGTGGCTGTGTGCACGGATAAAATAATCCCCGCCGCGGCAGTTGACGTGTCCGGTATACATCAGCACCGGCGGCTCAAAAATGCCGGCCGTCGTACCCACGGCATGGGCGGCAATGTTCACACGGGCTTCCCCCTTTCCCCGCGCCCCCAAAGGGGGCCTCATCTGTCCTGATTATACGGTATCCGGCGGCAGCCGTCAAGGCAGCCCGCCCTGTGCTGGTGCCGGAAAATCCGGCTCCCGGCGGACAGCCCGCGTCCGGTGGTGCCGGTTATCCGCTGGCGGACGAAACCTCCCCAATCCACATGCCTGGTGTATGTGATGACGCTCCTCACGCAGGTATAGCCGGCCGGTGGACAGAGAAAGGGGCGGATATTCTCGTCCGCCCCTTTGCTGTACTGGGTTATTTGGCTGCCTGCCGGAGATTCTCCAGGCTCATCCGCACCGCCTCAAGCGGGTCGCCGATAGGCTGGTCCATCTCGACAATGCCCCATGGAATGCCCATTTTGTCACCCTGCCGGACAATGCTCATCACATCCACCGTGCCGGTCATCAGGGTGGGATTCGGATCCTCATGGGTAACCGGATCCTTGTCGAGCATATCCTTCAGGTGCACAAGCACAATCCGGTCGGCGTATTTGGCCATCAATTCCGCAGGGTCATAGCCCGCGAACTTCACCCAGTAGGTATCCAGCTCAAATTTCAGTTCCGGGCAAAGCTCCATCAGCCGCTCATAGCGGCCGTCCACGAACTCAAAATCGTGGTTGTGGTAGGACAGCTCGATCCCGGCCGCGGCCAGCGTCTTCTGGATGCCGTTGATCATATCAGCGGTTGCCTCAATATTCGCGGAACTCAGCCGCTCCGGATCCATCCACGGCAGGGTAATCCGTGTCATACCGAGCTCCCCGGCGATACGGATCCATTTGTCCGCGTCCGCCTGTAAATCCTGATAGCCGATATGCGCGCTGATCACGGTCAGCCCGTTTTTGCGCACCTCCTGCACCATTTCTTCCGGCGTCAGATCGCCGAACCCGGCGAGCTCCACACCGGTATACCCCATCTGCGCGACCTGCTCGAGGGTCTTTGCCATCTGTTTGTCGGTCAGCTGCCGCAGGGTGTACATCTGCAGCCCGTATTCCATACCGTTTCTCCTACTTGGTTTGGTTCTTATTTCTTCTTGAGAATTACCAGCGTCACCACAACCACGCCGATCAGGAACACGCCGAGGCAGACAAGCACGATAATCACCGGCACCATGCTGCCCTGACTGCCGTCCGCCGCGGATGCGCCGCTGGCCGGCGCGGATTCCTCCGGATCCGGCACACCGCTGAGACCCACATAGTCGATGTATACCCCGTCCCCGCTCATTCCCTGGATAACCAGTGTGGAACCGGCCGGCACATTGAGGGTTGCGCTCATGTCCGTATACGTCTCGGTCGCCTTAAGCTCCAGCTCAACGCTGTTTTTCCCGTTGACCGTCAGCCGGATCCGGCTGTCCGCATCCGCACGGTAATGCACCCGGACCCGGGCGCCGCCGCGGATGCCCTGCATCGTCACGGTATCCCCTTCGCCGGTCAGCCCGGCCACCGCCTTGCCGTTGGAGGCGGCGTCATCGGTGACCACCTCCGCCTTTCCGGCGAGCACGCCGTTTTCCGTCTCCAGCTGCGGATACGCGCCAATCACGTCCAGCGTCACTGCGCCGCTTTCCAGCTGGACGCGCAGGTTGGCGCCCTTAACCACCGTCTGGGAGAGGTAAACCGTCGTGTAGTCTGCCGAGGCAGGCAGCGTAATCTCCTGCTTTTTCTCATCGTCGATATACAGGCCTACCACCGCGTCGGCGGCCGCCTTGTAGGTCAGGCCGATTTGGTTGAGCGCCGTGCACTCATAAAAGGCAATACCGTCGCCGGCCGTCGTCAGTTCCACCGCCGTCTGGCCGGAAGCTGTCTCATCCGCAACCGCGGCGGTGCCGCCGACACGGTATCCGGTTTCCGCCTCCGCCTGGCCCTCCAGCGGATACACCAGGCTCCAGTCCATCACCGCCGGCGGGTTCCCCTCTTCCTTGTAGAGGTTGTACCCGAAATACAGCCAGCCCCGGAATTCGTCGAACTGCTCATAGAAGTCCAGGGTTGCCTTCATGGCCTTGATTTTGGCTTCCTTGTCCTTGACCAGGCCGGCGGTCTGGTTCGGCACAACGCCGTCGTTATACTCCAGGGTATGGAAACCGCTTTCAATCACCAGCGGCTGCCCCGGGTACTGGCTGAGGTAGGTATTCATCGAAATTGCCAGCCGATTGGCGTTGATCAGCTCTTCACCGGATGCGGATGCATCCGGCAGCTTGCTGCTGTTGACCGGATAGGAGTAGTTGTTCATGAAATACCCGTCCGCACCGGACGAGATATACGAAGGCGTCTGGAAACCGTTGTCCCAGCCATAGAAAACGCTCAGGTACAGCTGTGCATCGGCAAAGCCATAGGAGGCGGTGGTCTCGCGCATCCGCCTGACAAACGCCTCAGCGTATTCCACCTGGCGCTGCTTCGACTGCGCACCGTTGATGCCGCCCTCCAGCTTTTGCTGCACCTGCGGATCATCAACCGGCATATTCAGCGCAAAATACGCCACCTGCTGGCGCTTGCCGTCGCCGCAGACATACTCAATGAGCTTCTGGTAGGTGTTGAAAACATAGTCAAGGTCAGAAACCTGGAACGCAAAGGTATCGCTGTACGCTTCGATGCGCACCACAACCTTCATGCCCAGCCGGGCAAGCTCTTCAAACAGGAAATCCTTGTTCTCGTTGCTGTCCCCGCTGTCAAAGCCTTCCAGGCCGTAGATGTTCAGGGTGTTGATATTGTACACATACTTCATGTTTTCGAGCTCGCGGGTAATCCAGGCGTGTACATCGCCGTCCTTCTTCAGATCCAGCACCGCGCCGCTGAAAAAGGTATCCGGCTCCACATAGGTTTCGTACGGGGTCATCTCTGTAACCGGCTGTTCGGTGGCCGCAGCCACACCGGGGCCGGGAACCAGCAGAAGCGCGCTCATCAGCGCAGCCAGCCCTCCTGCCAGAAGACGTTTCCTCATCATCCTGAAAACCATTCCTTTCTTCCGCATGTACGGGTCATCTGTCGTTGGGAATGCCATTGATCCGGGCGCCGGTTATCCCGCCGCCTTGGCCTTGTGCCGCAGCACCAGCCAGAACGCCGTCAGCCCGCCGAGCACCGCCGTCAGCCCGCCGAGCACGCCCAGCGCAATCTTGGTAGCCAGCGGCATACCGGCGGCCTGCTCGACTCCGCTGCTCTCATCCGCACCCGATTCCGTTCCCGCCGGGGCGCCCGTATCCGTTCCGGAGGACGTCACATCGCCCTCCCCGCCGGATATACCCGGCTCTGTCCCGGCCGTGCTGCCGTCCGCAGAGGAAGTGGTGCCCGCCCCGCCGGTGGTATTGCCGCTCGTGGTGCTGCCGTCTGTGGGGGCGTCTGTGGAGGCGTCTGTGGGTGCGGAAGGCTCTGTCGTGGTCGCCCAGTCGTCGCCGCCCGGATAATTGAGGGTCCAGTCCATCACCGCAGGCGGGTTGCCCTCCTCCTTGTACAGGTTGTACCCGAAATACAGCGCACCGCGGAAGTTCGGCACCACCTCGCGGTAATAATCGATCGTCGCCTTGATGGCACGGGCCTTTGCCGCCCGGTTAGCCACCAGGCCGGCGGTCTGGTTGGGCTTTTTGCCGCCGTTGTATTCCAGTGTGTGGAAACCGAATTCCACCACCAGCGGCTTATCCGGATAATCCCTGAGGAATTTGCTCACCGAAATGGACAGCCTCGCCCGGTTAATCAGGTCGGCATCCGATGCGGTTTCGTCCGGGATGCTGTTGTCGTTCTTGGGGTAGGTGTAGTTGTTCATAAAGTAGCCGTCCGCCCCGGCGGAGGCATAGGACGGGATTTTGAAGCTGTTGTCCCAGCCATAGAAAATGCTCAGGTACATCTGCGCGTCGGTGAACCCGCGCTTGGCGGTTTCCTCCCGCATGCGCTTGACAAACGCCTCGGCATAGGTCACCTGGCTTGCCACATAATTATCCGAATTGAGGCCGCCGGTGTTCTGCTGCACCCGGGGGTCGTCGACCGGCATGTTCAGCGAGAAATACGCCACCTGCTCCCGGTGCTCGGGCTGGCAGACGAGGTCAAGCAGCTCGTCGTACACATCAATGATATACGGCAGGTCCGCCTCGCGGAAGGCAAAATCCTGGCTGTACGCTTCAATGCGCACCACCGCCTGCATACCGAGCCGCTTGAGCTCGTCAAACAGCCTCTCGGTATACCGGAAGCTTTCGAGGCCATACAGGTTGACCGTATTGATGTTGTATTCGTTTTTCATGGTGGTGAGCTCGCTGGTGATCCAGGAAGCGACATCGCCGTCCCGTTTGAGCTCGAGCATCGCTCCATTGTAAAAGGAATCCGGGGAAACCATCTCCTCGTAGGGGGCCATCGGACTGAGGGCACCCGCGGGCATGGCGGAAAGCCCCACACCCAGAACCGCCGCTGTCGTAACCATAGCTGCAAGACCTTTCTTAAACATAAATTTGACTGCCTTTCCGGCCTGTGTCTGCCGTCGCTTCCGGCTTAACCCACAATGCCTGAACGTTCAAAATTTTCCACAAAGAACTTCTGTGCCGCCACAAATACCAGCATCAGCGGAGCAACGGCCAGCAGGGAGGCCGCGTTCTTGAGGATGGAGGTATAGGCGGGATCATCAACATAGGCACCGGTGATAATGGTAATCATATTGTCGATCCGGTAAAGGTTGCGGGAGATGAAATCGAAGTCGGGGGTCAGGATCGCCGCATAAAACTCGTCATTCCACTGCCATACAAAGGAGAACACCGCAATGGTCACCAGAATCGGCACCGCGTTGGGCAGCATGATGCGGTAAAATGTCTTGAACGGCGAAGCACCGTCCACATGGGCCGCTTCCTCCAGCTCGGTGGGCATATTGCGGAAGAACTGGGTCATCAGATAGATATACAGGCCGTTGCGCACCCCTACACCGCACAGCGAGCGGATGAAAATCGGCCAGTAGGTGTTGATCAGGCCGACCCTGCCGGTAAGCAGCTCGACCAGGCCGAAGGGGTTGAAAAAGCGCGTCTGGGCATACATGCCCATCATGTAGGTCTGCGGCGGCACCACAAGGGTGAATACCGCAAGAACAAACAGCAGCTTGGACCCGGGAAACTTCAGCTTGACAAATGCATACGCGGCCAGGCAGCAGGAAAACATCTGCAGCAGCGTGCATACCACGCAGGTGAACAGCGTATTCACGAACGCCGTCGGGTATCGCATCGCGTTAAAGGAAAAGGCGAAGTTGTCGAGGGTAGGATTTTTCGCGATCCAGCGCACCGCCACATCGTTCATATCCGAGCGGCTCATGATGGAAACGCTGAGCTTGACGATCAGCGGATAGATAATGATGAAGGAAATCCCGATGACCAGCATCATCCGCATCAGCTTCCAGACGAAGGCGCGGCTTTTGCTCGCCGCCAGCCGGTAGACGCGCTGTCTTTCGTCCGCGTCATGCATGCTCCGTTGCAGCGTATTGGTAAACTTCATAAAACCGCACCTCCTTACCTCTTGTCGTAGGTGAATACCAGCCGCGAGCCGATCAGGGCCACCAGGCCGAGGATCACCGCAATCAGGGCAAAATATACCCATGACATCGCCGCCGATACGTCATACATCATGCTGGTCATGAGCTCCTGTGTCTGCACGACGATGGGATTGTTGTAGGCGGTGAAGGAATCAATGATGGAATAAATCACGCACAGCAGCAGGGAAGAGCTCGCCATCGGGAAGGTGATCAGCCAGAATTTTTCCCAGCCGCCGGCCCCTTCCACATACGCCGCCTCATAAAGCGAGGGGGAAATGGACTGCAGCGCCGCGAGCATAATCAGGATCTGCACCCCCGACAGCGAGACGATCTGGAAGACCTGATCAACCACCGAGGTAAGAAAGCTGACAAATTCCTCCGGCAGGCCGAATTGCTGGATGAACTCAGCAAGCTGAAAGGACTGCAGGAAACCCTGCGAAGCCTCGATGCTCTTGTAGGAGGAGCTCTGCATCGCCTGCTGCATCACGTCGCCGGAATCCACCTTAAGCATGGCGCTCGACGCGTAAATGATCGGCAGGAAGAAAATCACCCGTGCAATGCTGCGCCCGGGAAATTTCTGATTGATCAGGATCGCACAGAAGAAGCTCATGAACACGATAATCGGCACGGTCTTGCCCATGTTCACGAACGCATCGACCAGGTTTTTCGTATAGTTCGGATCCTCACGGAAGGCATAAACAAAATTCTGGAATCCAATCCATTCCATATGCAGGCCGGTTCCCCGTGCGACCGACACATCCGAAAACGCCATAAACAGCGACTGGCTCAGCGGCACCAGGAAAAGAAAAACAATCCCGATAATCACCGGCAGCGAAAACACAAATCCGGTCACCGCCTTCTGCCGGTTGATCTTGCGGGAATAATAGCCATGATCCAGGCCCTTCATTGTGCATCGCCTCCTTCACAAAGCCAATCCTGCGCGGCAATCGTCCTGCCGTCCACCGTCACCGCTTCCTCGCCGTAGTTGGCGGTCACCGTCACACCATTGGCGTATTCGGTGACAAATACATCCTTCTGGAGCTGGCGGTAGCCGACCATCTCGGCGCTGCCGATGCGTTTGAGGTCTGCAGCGGCCCGGGTGTAATAGTCCGCCGTGATATCCAGCCAGTCGGCATAGTTAGTGGACAGGTTTTCGATATAATAGGTGCCGTTTAGAAACTCGGATGACGCGTAGGTAAAGCGGAAATTTGCATGTGCGCCGAAAGCCACCGCCCGGAGCATTGCCTCCTTGTAATCGGCGGCATTGTTGATCGGGGAGGTGCCGTAGGCCTTATACCCGTGCAGCACCATCTGCACAAACGGCACCGCATACTGTTCCCGGCTGTACCGGCTCGAATCGGTGGGCAGGCTGGTGATGTACTCCGCAGCGGCCCAGGTGTACAGGTTGCCGCCGGCAACCATCAGCTTCTGCCCGTCCAGCTGGCCCAGCGCCTCCTTGACCATTCCCAGGGCATCCTGCCGGTTGACGCCGGCCGCCTTGTTCATGTCGGCGTACAGCTCCCTGCCCATATCGGTCACGCTCACCGCGCCGATACCGAGCTCGCTGTAATTGCCGAGGAACGCGGATACATAATCGTTCAGCGCCGCCGGCGCGACCAGCGTGCCGATGCGGTAGTCGTAATGCCAGCCGGTCGCGGTATCGTACTGATAAAGGGCGGTCAGGTTGTTGCCCAGCGCGCGGGCGGCCAGCTTCTGGGTGTTGAAGCCCTTGGTGTTGGCCACCTCCATCAGCTCCACGCGGGGATAGAGGGCGTCGCCCTGTACGGCGAGCTGTTCGGCGAGGGCGGTCAGCCCGTCGGCGCCGCCGAGCACCTTTTCCACCTTCAGGTTCTGCAGGTGCCGGGTGTACACGCCGCCGTTGCACCAGCCGATATACTGCACGTTGACCGGACCGATTCCCCTGTCATGCAGCGCACTGACAATTTCTGCCGCCTGTGTAAAGGTGGTGGCGGCCATCTGCCGGCGCACCGGGAAAATGCCCAGCAGGGCGGATTCCTTGTCCACGCTGCCGATCAGCTCGACATTCAGCGGGATCTCTGCCGTTTCGATCTTTTCCTCGGGCAGCAGGCCGGTCTCCTGATAGCGCTCCCGCACCGCCCGGCTCATGCCGCCGAGGGAAGCGTCCTCCCCTTCGAGCAGTGCATACCGCACCGACAGCCTTCCGGTATACATGACCGGCTGCACCATCGGCACATTGGAGCTTGCCTGCGCGTCGGCGAAGCCTGCGTCGATCGATGCGGCCTCTGCCACCTTGAAGGAAGCGTAAACCGATGAAAACGGCTGTCCGCTTTTGAGGTTGGTCGCCACGCTCGCAAGCGCATCGCCCTCCTCGATCATCGCAACAAAGCCGCCATCATTGAGCTTTTCCCCGAATACCGGCAGCACCGACGCCTCGGTTGCCCCGAACTGCTGCTCCTTGCGGATGGACTTTTCCTCACCGT
This sequence comes from uncultured Oscillospiraceae bacterium, assembly GCA_900553255.1. Lineage (GTDB taxonomy): Bacteria > Bacillota > Clostridia > Oscillospirales > Acutalibacteraceae > UMGS1591. Next base: position 18,829 of record USCI01000002.1, read on the forward strand.
AAATACGGATGGAATAGGCGGAATACGCAGCGTTTTCCCCATTGATGTTCTGGATGGAGCCGCTGCCGTCCGGCAGCAGCAGGAAGCCCTCGTCCTCCGCAAAGGCGCTCGCGCCGAACATCGGCAGCAGCAGCACGTCGGTCACCTGCGCATCGGTTTCCCGCAGGCGGCTGCAGTCGAGTACGACCGCCAGCTGCCCGTCCTCGAGCGCGATATCCATCTCAAAATCGTAGCGGATGACCTCCCCGACATCGAGGTTCGCGCCGTTATCGTCGTTGTCCTTCTGGATCTGCTCGGTGTCATAGCCGATGGAATCGAGGTAATCCTTGACCGTCCGTGCCGCAAAATCCGGCACACCGTCGTTGAGGATGTACAAATCCCTCTCCTCCAGGATCGGGAACCTTTCGAGCGCGGCATTCATCCGGCGCTCGGAGATGGAAGTATCGTTTATCGAATACAGCGTATAGCGCTTATTGAGCTCAGCCTGTCCGTCCTCGTCGAGCCTGGCCAGGATTTCGGTTTCAAACCGGTTCTTTTCCACCGCCTGCGGCAGGTCAAGCGCGGTAATTTCCTTGAGCTGGCCGACCGACATTTGGATATGCACGCCGTTGTCGGTGGTTTCCACCGCAAACTGACCGCTCTTGACGCTGTTCGAAAAGGAATCGTAGCTTTTTTCGTCCCCATCCTGTGTGGTCCTGAGCTGGATCAGCGCGCGGGTGGAATCGTCGGCAGCACCGGTATACGCCGGATCACACACCGGGCTGGAATACCAGATCCGGCCGCTGTCCTGGCTGCGCACGGCAAACTCCAGCGACAGCTCGTTGATATACAGCTCCATCCCGCCGTTTTCGGCGACCTTCTTCATATTCTCGATGCCCATTCCCTTGGGGAAATCCACCGAGCCGCTCTCCCAGCCCTCGAACGAAAACTGCTCCACCGGAGAGGTGCCGGCCGTACCGTCGTTTTGGGCACAGCCGGCGAGCAGGGAACCGGCCAGTACCGCCGCCAGAAACAGCGCCGTAAAGCGTTTGAAGTTCATCTGGTTCACCTTTCCTTTCCTCAGCGGTAAGACAGTTCCTTATAAACGGACTGGATAAAAATCAGGATCTGCTGAACCAGGCCGAAGCACAGCAGGAAGATCAGCAGGATAATGGCGATGCCGATAATGGCCAGGACGCAGGAAATGATGGTCCACCCGAAGGAATACTGGTTGATTTCCATGATGCTGACAAAGACCAGGAATCCGGTCCACAGCAGCGCCGCACCGTAGATGACCTGCATATACATGCCTTCCTCTGCGGTCAGCATGTTGCTCAGCACCGTATACAGCACATTCCCCGCAATCAGCGGCGGCACTGCGTAGCACAGCCCCATAAAAATCTGATCCATCCGGCCCTCGCCGTTAAGCAGCAGGGTCAGGCACCAGGTGGAAACGCACAGCAGAACAAACGGCATCACCGACTGGAGGAACACCATCCCCAGATTCACCGGTGAGCCCTTGGCGGGGTTGAACACATAGCCTGTATACAGCGCCTTGATAACCGCGCTGATATAATACAGCAGCATGAAAATAAGCCCCGCCGCCAGCGTCCCGCGTTTTTCGTATTTCAGTTCATAGAAGCCCTTGAAGGGTTTCACCAGCACATAGCCAACGAAACGCAGGCTGTCCGCGAACCTGTTTTTTGTCCGCTCCATATGGGATTCCCCCTTCTGTCAAGATTTGCGGCTTCGTTCGTTGTATTTGCGCACTTCCTCGCGGAAAAAGCGCCAGCGGTCGCGGGAGCGCCGCAGCGCCCTGACCAGCTGGAAGATCAGGAAGGCGAGCAGTGCGGCCCCAAGGACTGCGCCCACCCAGGGCATTATTTTCTCCGCATCAATTTTTCTCTGCTTGGCAAACGCTTTGGAATACAGGTCGGGAGAATTGCCCAGGCGGAAATGCTCCATTGCCGCCTCATAATTCCCCTGATCGTAATACAGTTTGCCGACATTGCGGTGGGCGGTCTGGTTATGGGGGTTGAGGGTGATGACCTGACCCCATTCTTCCCATGAAGCGCCGTAGCCGCCCTCATATTGGGCGCGGGTGGCACGGATCACCGAATCGCCGTATTCGGTGGGACGAAACACGACCAGTTCGTTGTTGCCCTTGTCGAGCACCAGGATTTTGTTCCCGTTCCATTCCACCGAGGTAGGCACCCTGAACGCACCGCGCTGGGCGGAAATCCCGCCGAAGACGAACAGCAGGTCGCCTTCGCTGCTGTAGGTGAAAATCCGGCCGCGCTGGTTATCCAGGCAGGAGTAGATGCCGCTGTCGGTCACATCGATATCCACGAGGTTGGAGGCAGAACCCGGATTGCCCTGGTTGTACAGCGGAGACAGCTCACCCTTGATATAGGTGGTACCGCGCTCAAGTACATCGCTGCCGGTCAGATTCAGCCGGCGCACCAGGTTTTCACTGTCACTGCCCTTGGCGGTGGTATACAGGAATCCCTCCTCGTCGATGTCGAGGCTGTTGAACTCCACCGGCACGGTGTCTTCCTGCGCTTCGATCTGCGCGTCGGTGGACAGGCTGCGCCACAGCAGGTCAATGGCACTGATCTGGATGCGGTTGGCGCCGAGGAACCCCACGAAAGCGTTGTCGCCGTCGATGGTCATCAGGCCGTCAAAGATACCCTCCACCACCACATACAGCCGCTCGGAGCGGTCGGCCACCACCTTGGTGGGCTTGAAATCGAAGGTGTCGCGGATGGCGGACAGGTCGGGGGATTCGACAACCCGGCCGGCTTCAAGGGTAATCACCGGCGGCTTGCCCTCCTCCTGCGAAACGACGGTCATCCCGTCCTGTTCCGCCGGCAGGGCGCCGCTTTCACGCAGGGAAGCCGGGATATCGACCGCCACAATCCGTTTCTGTGTGGTCAGGCAGACATACAGCCGGCCGTCCCGGATATACAGGCCGCGCCCGCCCTCAAAGGTGGTTCCCCCGCCCCACCCGCTGATCACGCACACTGCACGGGTAAGCGCAGCATCCACCATCACGATGCGGGCGTTGCCGGTATCCATAATATATACGTTGCCTTCCTCATCGCAGGTAAAATCCTCCGGTGCGCTGAGCGGGGTATCCAGCCCCAGCCGGGCACCGGTCAGCGCATCGTCATAGACAAAGGCCGCCGGAGCGGGTTTGGCGTTGGCCTGTTCCTCATCGGAGGCGATCAGGCCGTTGTAGTTGTCGGTGGAATATTCATAGTCGGTGAAAGGCTGGGAGGCGGCGGCCTGCAGGCACAGCACCGTGCTGAGCAGGATGGCGGCGGCCGCCCGGCCGAATATTTTCCGTTTCATAACCGCCCTCCTTTATTCCTTCATACCGGACGTACTCATGGTCTCGATCACCTGCGACTGGCTGAGGATGAAGGTGAGGATCGGCACCGCCATCATCACCACGCTCACCGCGCCGGCCGCGCCCATGCGGGCGATACCGCCGCTGACGATCTGCTGCATGGCCATCGCCAGGGTTTTGTTCTGCTCGGAAATCAGGTAGGTGCTCGACATGCCCCACAGCGACTGGATCTGCAGGATAATCAGGGTCAGCCACGCCGGCTTGACCTGCGGCATCACGATGCTCCACATCACGCGGAACTCCCGTGCGCCGTCCATCCGGGCGGATTCCAGTATGGAATCCGGGATCGGCTCCATAAACTGCTTCATCAGGTACAGGCCGAGTGGCGCCTGGATCGCCGGCACAATCACCGAAAGGCAGGTATCAATCCAGTGCAGGTCGGACATCAGCAGGTAGTTGGGCACCGCGGTAACCGTACCGTTGAACATCAGCGCAACGACCACCAGCTGGAACAGCACCCGCGAGCCGAAAAAGGTGTGCTTGGACAGCGCATACGCCGCCATGGAGGAAAAAGCAATATGGAAGAAGGTAGCCGTCGCGGTAATAAACACCGTGTTGGCCACGTACCGCGAAAACGGCACCCACGTTTCGCCCATCAGGGTGAACAGGTCGGAAAAGTTGCTCAGGGTCGGGTTGTAGACCAGGAAACGCGGCGGGAAAAGCAGCAGTTCCTCCAACGGTTTGAACGCATTGAGGATGACATACACCAGCGGCAGCGCCATGAAAGCGCCCATGATCAGCAGGAACAGCGCCGAAAAAATATTGTCGGCGATGCCGCGGTTGACCTTTTTGCCCCGCAGCCGCTTGGCGATGCGGGTGCCCAGGGAAGGGTGGTAGCCGGCCTGCGGCTGCCTTCTGACTTTTTCGCTCATTCGCCGACCCTCCTCAGGAACATCTGCACCAGCTGGTTGGCCAGAATCATCATCAGGAACAGCACCGTCGCGATCGCGGACGCATAGCCCAGCTCAAACCGGATCATGCCGTAGTCCTGCAAATGGGTGACCACCGTGTGCGCGGCGTATTCCACACTCGGGAAGCCGGCCAGCTGCACGCAGATGTCGCTGGCCGAGAACGCGGCGGTGATCTGCATGACCGCGCCGAACATCAGCTGCGGCTTCATCGCCGGCAGGGTGATGTGCCACAGCTCCTGCCACTTGTTGCGGATGCCTTCCACCGCGCCCGCCTCATACAGCGACCGGTCGATCCCCTGCAGGCCGGCGATAAACGCCAGGAAGCTGGTGCCAAGGCTCATCCACAGCTGTACGACGATGATGGTCCCCAGCATATAGCGCGGATCCTTGAACCAGGCGATGGATTCGTTGATGATGCCCAGCTGCAGCAGGATGCTGTTGGCATAGCCGTGCCGGTCGGCGCTGAAAATGAAGGACCACACCGCCACCGCCGAACCGGAGATCGCCGGCGCGTAAAAGATCAGGGTGAGGAACCACCGGAATTTGGGATGCAGGTCGTTGATCAGCCAGGCCACCAGCAGCGAAAGCAGGTAGCCGACCGGCCCGGTGATCACCGCGAACACCAGGGTGTTCTTCAGCGTCGTCAGGAAAACGCTGTCCTCCAGGAACAGGCGGGTATAGTTTTTAAAGCCGATAAATTCCGGCTCACTGAAGACGTTGTAGTAGGTGAACGAATACCAGATGGAACGCACCACCGGATACACCGTAAAGATAATAAACAGGGTAAAAAACGGAATCAGCATGACGATAATCGGCAGCCTCATCCGGAAGCGTTTGGCTAAATAACCCATAACGTCGATCCGTCCTTTCTCGTCCCTCCGGTTACTCCAGGCCGAATTCCTCGCGCTTGGACGCAGTTTCCTCGTTGATGCTAATCGCGTATTCCTTGAGGACCTCCTGCGGGTCGTTGCCGTAAGACAGCACGTTGCGCAGGGCGTTGTCCACGTTGCGGGCGACGTAGTAGCTGCCCGGCACCTCCGGCAGCCCTTCGACCTGCTCCCACTGGGCAAACAGCTTGGTGCGTTCAGCCGTGGTCCACGGCAGGTTTTTCATCGCGTTCACGTTCGCGGAGGTATGGCGCGCGGCGACGCCCAGCTGGTTTTCCAGCTGGCGGCCGTATTCGGTCTGGGTATCCTCGTCGGTCCACCAGCGCAGGAACTCCCACGCTTCGTCCTGCTTGTCGGAGGTCGCCAGCATCATCGCGCAGGTGCCGCCGCCCATGGCGGTATGGTCAATGGTGCCGTCCTCCTGCACGGTGCCCGGGATCATCTGGAAATCCCAAAGTCCCTTGAGCTCCGGTGCCAGCACCGAAATCCGGCTGAAGAAGCTGTAATCCGAGATGACGATCGGCATCTCGCCGGTGCGGAAGCGGTTGGCTGCGTCGTAGTCGAGCGGCAGTTCATAGCTGGTGTAGAGGTTGGTCCAGTTCTTGAACTGGGTGAGCGCCAGCTGGCTGCCCAGCTCGCTGCGGGATTTGTCCTCGTTGTACAGGGTGCCGCCGTTTTGCAGGATCTGGGTGGCCAGATAGCTCATGTCGCCGGGGATACCCACCGTCATATACCTCTTCTGCAGGTCGCCCACCAGCGTGTACATTTCCTCCCATGTCTCAGGGGGTTCAAGACCGAGCTCCTCCAGGATGTCGGTCCGGTAGAACATCATCGGGAAGGTCTGGGTTTCAGCCAGACCGTAATAGCCGCCCTGGTACTCAAACGGCACCATGGCGCTTTCCATAAACCGCGCGGCCACCTCTTCAAAGCCGGGGAACTGACTCAGATCCACCGCCGCGCCCCTCGAGCCGTAGTTGACCGGCTCGGAGTTGCCCAGCGACACCGCCACATCCGGCCCCTGCCCGGAAACGGTGGCCATCAGCAGGGAGGATACGGTTGTGGTGGCGGTAGTGGACACCGCATTGCTGATTTTGACGTTGACGCGGATGCCGGTCTGCGGGGTGAAGCGGCTGTCCGCCAGACGCTTGATGATGGTGGCCTGGTCGCGCCCGCTGTTGACCCACAGGTCAATGCTGACATTGCCTTCCGCCGTGCTGCTGAGCATCGAATAATCCGCCGTATACGAACCGATAAACGCCTGCGCCTCGAAGACGAGCTTTTCCCAGAAGCTGGCATCCACATCGGTTGCCTCGCTCACGTCGGTACCCTTTTCAGGCGCCGAAAGGGTGATATAATCGATTTCCAGCGGCTGAGAGGACAGTTCATACACCCAGGACGCCAGGCTGCTGACGTTGGTTTTGTAGGTTTCCAGCCGGGACGGGATGGTGATGGGCTTTTCAATAAAGGACTCCAGCTGCAGCTGAAGGTTATCGAGCGAGGTGTTCATGCTGCCCTTTTCCCCGCTGATTTCCGCAAGTCCGGAGGAAATCGCCTGCAGCTCCGCCGACTGGGTGCGGAAGGTTTCCATAACCCCCGGAAGCACCTTGTCGATGCGGTAGTTGCGCAGCGGGTCAGGCGAGGTGCTGGTGAGCATGATAATGTTGCGGTAAGCCTCGTTGAGTGCCGCCACGCTGGCCTCCGCGCGGCTGAACAGGTCCGCCGCGCGCCCGGCTGCAACCTCCAGCCGGATGGTGTTTTCGCCGGCTTTGAGGTAGAATTTGTAGGCGGTGCCGTCGCTGTCCGCGAGCACCCGTCCCTGCCAGCCGCCGTCATAGGCAAACTCCAGGCCCGCGGCCGCCTCAAAGGGGATTTCCCCGTTGATGTACAGCGTGCGGGTGGTAAACATGCCGGATACCAGGTTCTGCCGAAACTTGATCCCGAGTGAATAAAAGCCCTCCTGCGGCACGTCCACCGTCCACTCAATCCACGAGCCGGCACTCAACCAGTTGCTGCCGCCGATGGTGTTCAGCCGCATCAGGGTCGGGTGGCTCGGCACGGTGGCGGGGGAGGTGCGGTCGGTCTGGGGCAGCAGCCAGGGCGCCGATTTGCTGCTGGCCGCCTCGCCCTGGATGGTCAGCGTCTCGCCGGTGTAATCCGCCCCGCTGTGGGCCGCCAGATAATCGGCATAGGTTACCCCGGTGATGTCCGGCGCGATGTCGAGGGTCAGCGAACGCACGGTCATGTCGCCGCGCACGCCGGTCAGGCGGATGGTGTTTTCCCCCGCCTTAAGGGCAATGTAATACGGCTCCACCCGCTGGCTGTCGATGTTGCGTATGTACTGTGAGGTGAAAACCGGATCGGCGATCTGCGACGGTGCCAGTTCATTGCCGCTGGCATCGGTGCGGAAAGCGTCGCCGTCCATCTCCTCCGGGTCGTTTTTCCAAATGCGCTGGAAGGATACCGAGCCCGCCTGCGCGAAGGGGATTTCTCCGTTGATGAGCAGCTGCCGCTCGATTTCCTCGACGTCATTGCCCTCGGCGCGGTACTCCAGCTTCAGCTGATACAGCGCGTTTTCCGGCACAGTCACCTTCCATTCGATATAGCCGTCGGCATCGGCCAGCACGCCGTCGGCGCCGTGCTCGGCACCGGCGGATGTTTCCGCATCATCGGCGGAAAGGGTCTGGCTGTCGGCCGCCTTGGGCCACGGATGCGCTTCCAGATAGGCGGTATACGAATCGGCGTCGGCCGCGGCAGAGGCCTGCCCTGCCCCGGCTGAAGCCTCTTCGGCGGCAGCGCCCGGCAGTGCGGCGGCGGCAGCCGTGATCACCAGCGCCGGCGTCACCAGCCAGCCTGTCAGCCGTCTCATCCAAGTTCTCACCGACATCCACTCCTTACTTGCAATTTTGTATCCGCCCACAGAAAACTGCGGCGGGATGCTTTTTTTCCGTACGGCCGCATGCGGCCGCCGGGATTTTATCCAAATTTCCGGGATCGGCTCCCGAAAAAGAATTTTCAACGTTAAAGCCGGCCGGGATAAGATTGCCCTCCGGCAAGCCGGAGGGCAATCTCGCTTTCCCCTTGCCAGTTATACAGGGTTTGGGTGGGTCATTTGTTCAGATTATGCCTCAGGGGGATCCTGCGGATCCGTTGGGTCGGTCGGACCAGCCGTCTTTTTCTTCTGCCGGATGATGAGCACCGCGACAACCACCGCCGCGCCGGCGATCACCACCGCGGCCACAATCACAACCGGCAGCACCCATCCGGCTCCGCCGCCCTGGGTATCGTCGGTATCCGCCTGCTGCGCCCTGGTCGTGGTGGCAGGCCTGCTGTCATCCGGATCGGCATCATCCGCGGGTCTGGTGGTGGAGCCGGATTCATCGGGATCGGTCGTCTCGCCGCTGGTATCCGGGTCCTCAGAGGTATCCGGATCGTCCGGCGTATCCGGGGTGTCGGGCGTGTCAGGGGTGTCCGTTGTGTCGGGGGTATCCGGCTCGGTCGTGGTGGTCGTGCCGCTACCTTCGACGAGCTCAAAATCGTCAACGTACAGGGTGCCGGTGCCGCGGCCGATGTCCACGATCACGTCGTATTGCACCAAACCCACCAGCGCTTTAGGAATGGTCACGGACACCTTAGTCCAGTCATAGGTGCCAAGCTCGATCTTCTCACGCAGATCATAGTTGTTGCCGTCCGCCCCTTTGCGGTTGACGCCGATGCTGATGCCCTGGTCGTCGGAGGCAACCACGTTATCCATTTTCACCCAGCAGGAGAAGGTGTATTCCTTATTAAACGCAAAGCGCTTGTCAGCCGCCAGATGATACTGGTAAATCGCGTGGTTGTTCCCTTCGAGCAGCTCGACCTTCAGCGAGGTGCTGCCGCTATGTACCACCTCATGCTCAGTCGAAACCTGATTTATCCCCTCACTCGGGTTGCCCGGCCACGAATCCCAGAAGGTGGTGGTACCGTCCTCATTGAGATCCTCGAGGCCCGGGTTTTTAAGCAGCGTGTCGTATTCCTTATCCTCCGCGCTCGCCGTCAGCACCGCGCAGGACAGGGAGGCCGTGACCAGCAGTGCCGAGACACAGGCCATCATTTTTTTCAGCATGGAAATCCCTTTCCTTTCACATTACGTCCAGAATCAAGCGCGCTTCTTGCTGACAACCAGTGCCGCCGCGCCGGTCACCGCCGCGAGCACCGCCATCGCCGGGAAGGCCACGCCGGTCTGCGTGCTGTCACCGCCGCCTTCATTCCCGCCGTTTTCGGTGTCCGCCGCAATGGTGGGACGCAGCTGCAGGTCATCCACCAGCACCGTACCGGTGCCGGACGCCGCATTGACCGAAACGATGAGCTCGCCGACCTCTTCGGTCACCGCCGGAGCAACCACCTTGAGCTGCACCCAGCCGTCGGACGTGCCGGTAACCGCGGTGCTGACCGCCTCGCTGATGGTCTGGTTCGCATCGCCCTCGCCGCCGGTCTTGCGCTCGATTTTCACGGTCACGCCGTCGCCGGTGACATCGGTGGTCTTCACCCACGCGGTAAAGGTCATGCTCTGCTTGGTGTCATACTTCACCGCCTGCCAGCCGCTGCTCTGGAACAGAGAATAGGCGCTTTCACCAAGGGTCAGTTCTACCGAAGAACCGCCGTTATGCACATCGGTATGGTTGAACTTCGCCGCCGGCCATTCCGGCGACATTGCCCAGGCGGGCACCTCGGTATCGTTATTGGTCTTATCGAGACCGCCGTAGTTGAGCACGTTCATGTCCGCTTCATCCGCGGTGGTCAGATGGAAATCGTCAAAATACATGCTGCCGGTGCTGCCTTCCGGAACGGAAAGCTTCACGACCATCTTATAGCGGCCCTCAACCGCCGGGATATCCACCGTGACCTTTTTCCAGTCACTGCTTCCGGTGAGCGGTGTGCTGTACGTGCTGTCGGTCTCCACGTTGAAGTCCGCATCCATGCTGTCATATTCCGCACCGAAGACCACATCCCCGGACACGTTTTCCGTCTTCACCCAGAAGCTGAGCTTCATCGCTTTGCTCAGATCCACCGAAAGCTCTTCCTTGAGGTTATACCAGAAACCCGGTGCGTTGCCATCAAGCTCCACCTTGACCGCTTTCGCGCCCGAATGGGTATCCGCAGTGGTCACCGAAGCGCCGGACACCGCGCCCCAGTCAACGTCGTTGTTCTCGAAGCCGTTGTTGGTAAGCAGGTTCACGCCCTCGGCGCCGGTGATGGACACACCCGGCTTTTTGTCGTCGGGCACGTTTTCGTCATCGCCCTCACCTTCGTCATCACTGCCGCCCGGATTAGAGGCGTCCACCGTCAGGGTGACATCATCCACCAGCAGGGTGCCGGTGCCGGTAGCCGTGGTTACAACAATATTGAACCATGTGACCTCGTCTTCCGATGCCGGGATTTCAAAAGAAACCTCAGTCCAGTCGGATGTGCCGTTTTTCGGATCGCTGAGGACCGAAACAGCACTGCCACCGATCGTACGCTCCGCTCCGATTCGGAATCCTTCACCGGTAATATCGGTGTACTTGACCCACATGGAAACGGTCACCGCAGCGGACAGATCAAAATCCGTCGGGCCACGGCCGGCAAAAATTTTCATGCCGGTTTCAGAAGAAAGCTCGAATTTAATTGCACGGTCGCCGGTATGCGCTTCGTCGGTGGTAACGGTAGGAACAATCCCGGCTTTATCCGAAGCCAGGCCCCAGTTGGCAACCGGCTCACTCGGATTATCCGTACCATTTTCGAAGCTTGAATTCGGGGCATAGTTGGTGGTGTCCTCCGCGCTCACGGCCATACCGGAGATCGCAAGGGTTGCTGTAATACAGGTTGCAGCCGCAACAGACAGGATCCGACGAAACAAATTGCTTTTCATGACAATCCTCCTCTTTTATTCCAAAGTGATCGGTGTCCACAGCACTTCCAGAGCGGATTCGATGATGGGTTTTTTCTCAGCCACAAAGGTGGACGGCGACTTGCCTTCCCGCAGGCCGTAATCGGACCACAGCAGCTCGTCGATGAACACCTTATAGCCATAGTAAGAGGTGTTGACGCGGGAATCGAGCATGATCTGGATCATTTCCAGGTTCTCTTCCATATCCACCTGCGACTCGTAGACGCTTTCCACCGTCTGCTCCTCGCGGGGGGTGTTGATCGCCGTGATCAGCGCCGCCACCTTATCGGGATCCTGGCAGCCCGCCACAACGCCCCAGAAGTCAAACGCCGGATAGTCGCCGATATACTCGCCGCCGGAATCCGGGCCGATCGGGAACGGGAGCATGCCGATCTTGTCTTCCATGTCCTTATTGAAGGACATATCGCCGCGGTCGCCCGCGAAGATCGCCACACGGCCGGCCTTGAACTCATCCTCACCGCCGGTCCAGGAATCGAACACGCCGGTGATGCCCAGGCACTTGTCGTCCCATGCCATCCTATACGCCAGCTCCAGCGCCGCGAGGCCGTTCGGGGAATCCAGGTCGAACAGCACCTGGTCGCCTTCGCGCCGGACAAAATAGTTGCCGTTGGACGCTACCAGACCGTCGATCAGGAACGAACCGGGCTGTGCACGGGATGCAACGCCCATGATGTCCGCCTGGCCGTCGCCGTCCTTATCGATGGTGCCGGCCTTGGCCACTTCCAGGAACTTATCCCAGGTCCATTCCTTATTGCGGACCAGTTCAAACAGGTCATAGTCCTTCAGGCTTTCTTCCTCGCGGAACAGCCGCTCGTTGAAATACATCACGTATTTCGGCAGGGTCAGGTTCTTCTCCTTGGTGGCATAGCACTTGCCGTTATACACAAAATTCTGGGAGATCTCCGGATCCCACGGGCTGTTGGGGTCCTCGCCGTAGACATCCATGATGTCGTCGAGCGGCTCGAGCATGTCGTTGATGATCCAGGTCGGATACGAATAGGTCATATCCCCCGTGATCGCGTCCGCGATCACTTCGCCGGACGCAAAGGCATTGAGGAACCCGTTGCGGAAATAGTCGAAATCCTCTTCGGTGAGAATCTCAATCGTGCAGTTGAATTCCTCTTCCAGCTGGTCCCAGAACGCACAGTTGTCTTCGTACTTGGGATCCTCCTTCGCGGCCTCATTCAGGCGGGGATCCACCTGGTAGGACGCCCAGATCTTGACCGTGCGGCCTTCAAAATCGACGTTGTTCGGGTTGATGGTGTTCTCTGTGGCCGACGTCCCGCCGCCGCCCTGGCTGTCCGCCGGCTTTTCACTGCAGCCGGACACCAGCGCAGCGGTCAGCAGAACCGCGGCACCAAGGCTTACAATACGCTTCAACATGGTTTGCTTCCTCCTTATCGTTTTTTATCTGCTCCCGGCTCCGTTCAACCGAGATATACCGGCTTCTTCGTTTTGGAGGACTCATAAATGGCCTCCAGGATGCGGGTGACAACCAGCGCCTCCTCCGGCTTGACCAGAACCTCGCCGTCGGTGCGCAGGCAGTTGATCCAGTACGCCGCCTCGCGGTCATTGTCCAGGTCGCTGTCGGTGGAATCGTAGAACGCTACCCCGCCCATATTCAGCTCGATCTTCTTCTCGTAAAGGCGGCTGCGCTCTTCACCGTTGATGGTCAGCCCGTCCCGCATGTCGGCACCGGCCTTGGTGCCGCAAAGGGTGGTCCGTGCCTCGCCTACGTCGCGTATGTTCAGCGCCCAGCTGGATTCCAGCGAAATCGTTGCGCCGTTCTCCATCGTTATAAAGCCGAACGCGGAGTCCTCCACCGTGAACTTCTCCGGATCCCACGGGCCGAACGCGTTCGCCGCGTCCTTGGTGTCGGCCAGCTTATGGTAGGCGTTGCCCACCACGTACAGCGGCTTATAGTTGTTCATCATCCACAGGGTAAGATCCAGCGCGTGGGTACCGATGTCGATCAGCGGGCCGCCGCCCTGCTCCTCCTCATTGAGGAACACACCCCAGTTCGGCACCGCCCGGCGGCGCACCGCGTGCGCCTTGGCAAAGTAAATCTCGCCGAGCTCCCCGTCCGCACACAGCTGATGCAGGTACTGCGTCTCCTTGCGGAACCGGTTCTGGTAACCGATGGTCAGCTTCTTGCCGGTGCGCTTGGCTGCTTCGCACATCGCGACCGCTTCCGCCGAGGTCTTGGCCATCGGCTTCTCGCACATGACGTTTTTGCCCGCTTCCAGCGCGTCGATGGTGATGAAGGAGTGCGAGCGGTTCGGCGTGCACACATGCACCGCATCCACCTCCGGTTCCTTCGCGAGCAGCTCCTTATAATCGGTGTACACCCGCGCGTCCGGCGTGCCGTAATCCTTCCGGGCCTTCTCGGCGCGTTCCGCTATGATGTCGCAGAAAGCAACCATTTCCACGCCCGGCAGACGCTTGAGGCTGGGCATGTGCTTGCCGTTGGCAATCCCGCCGCAGCCCACGATGGCAATGCGAATAACCTTTTCCATGACAAAATCCGCCTTTCGAGTTTGGTATATTGACCAGAATTTTTTCTTTCCACGCAGTTTGATTATATCGGGATCACATGGGGCTTTCTATGTCCGATTCCGCTTCATTGTTCTCAAATATTGACTTCCGGTATTCGCTCGGCGACATCCCGGTCGTCGACTTGAACAGCCGGTTAAAGGTCTTCACGCTGCCGAAGCCTACCTCGTCCGAAATCTCGGTTATGCTTTTGTTTTCATTGATAAGCGCCCACTGCGCCTTATTGATCCGGTAGGTGTTCAGGTAGGACAAAAAGGTGGTATTGGTGAACCGCTTGAAAAACCGGGCAAAATAACTCGGGGCAAAATTCAGCGCGAGCGCCACCTCCTCCAGTGACAATTTCCGCTGGTAGTTCTGCTCCACATAGGCGATGGTCTTTTCCAGATTCGACAGCATCTTGGTCTGGTTGATGTTGGTGAACATGCTGAACTGCGCGCTGCTCTTGGGCACCTCGCCGCACAGCACCAGGATCAGGTCGTAGATGCGCGCCTTGATCGCGAGGTTGCGGCCGAAGCCGCTGCCCGCGTTGAGCCGCTCGAGCTGCCGCAGGATATCCACCACCCGCTTGCGGGTCTCCGGCCGCCAGCGCGAGCTCACCCGCACCATGTTTTCCAGCCGTTTCTTGATCTCTGCCTTATTCCGGCCGTGCGAACGCTCGTCCTCGAATATGTCCATGTCGAACATCACCACCATCCGGCGGTGGTTCTGCGAGCACAGGTAAAAATGCACGTCGCCGCCGATGGCAATCCCCACGTCCCCTTCACGCACCTCAAAGATCCGGTCGTTGATCATCATCTGGGTGCTGCCCTGCAGCGAATAGATGATCTCGATCTCCTTATGCCAGTGGCTCGGCACCACCGAGTTGCCGTTATCGTAAAAAAGGACAAACGGTATATCCTTTTCGGTTACATTGAGTTGGTAAAACGAATTCATGCCTTGCCCCCAAGCCTTATCGCAGGCGGAACGAGACCGCCTTTCCCCGCGCTGCATCCGGCGCGATCACCGCCAGAAATTCTCCCGGCTCTGCATAGCGGCTGCCGTCCGCATGTGCGAACGCCAACTGCTCCTTTGTCAGGGTGAAGCGCACCGTCATCCTTTCACCCGGCTGCAGCTCCACCTTCCGGAAATCCTTCAGCTCCCGCACCGGCCGCACCACGCTGCCGCTCACGTCCCGCGTATACAGCTGCACCGTCTCCCGCACCGGGTAACGCCCCTCGTTGGCGATCTCCGCCGAAACCGTCCACGCTTCGTTGTCCTGCGCCGGCTCCACCGCCGTATCGCCATAGCTCACCGGCGAATAGCCCAGGCCGTAGCCGAACGGGTAAAGCGGCGCGTTCGGAATATCGATATACCGCGACAGGTAGCGCTGGTCGGAAAACTCCTTATCGATCGGACGGCCTGTCCGGTAGCCGTTATAGTATACCGGCACCTGCCCCACCGTATACGGCACCGACATGGTCAGGCGTCCCTCCGGCAGCCGGTCACCGAACAGCAGATCCACAACCGCATGGCCGCCTTCGCTGCCCGGGAACCACGCTTCCAGCACCGCGTCCGCCCGCTCACTGAGGGTACGCATCTCCAGCGGGCGCCCGCTGAACAGCACGAGCACCGTCGGCTTGCCCAGCGCAAACACCGCCTGCGCCAGCTCCCCCTGGCGTCCCGGCACCGTCAGGAACGCCCGGCTGGTCGCTTCCCCGGTCATATCCTGGTGCTCGCCGAGCGCCAGGATGATCACATCCGCCGGCTCCGCAGCAGCCTTCACGCCGTTCAGGTCCAGCTCATCGTCGTCTGCATAGCCGGTGCCGCGGCAGTAGGTGATCTGCGCACCCGGCAGCTTTTCCTCGAGCGCCTGCCCAAGCGTCACCGTCTCCTCCCGGCGGCCCACACAGCCCCAGCCGCCGAGCAGGTTGTCCTCTTTGCCGAACGGCCCGATCACCGCCACCTTTGCCGTCGCCGGCAGCGGCAGCAGCTGATTTTCATTTTTCAGCAGCACCATTGATTTGGCCGCGATCTCCCGCGCTGCCGACCGGTGCGCCGGGCAGCCCTGCACCGCCTGCTCTGCCTCCGGGCTTGCCCCACGGTACGGATCCTCAAACAGCCCGAGCGCGTCCTTGAGCTTCAGGATGCGCAGCACCGCTTCGTCGATCAGCGCTTCATCCAGCAGCCCTTCCCTGACCAGCTCTTCCCCGTACTGCAGGTAATCCGAGGTCATCATCTCGATATCCACGCCCGCGCGGATGGCCTTCAGCGCCGCTTCCCGGCCGTCCTCGGCCGCGCCGTGCGCCACCAGTTCCTGCACCGCGCCCCAGTCCGAAATGACCGTGCCGTCAAAGCCCCATTCCTTCCGCAGCACATCCCGCAGAAGCCAGGTATTCGCGGTGGACGGAACCCCGTTAAGCGCGTTGAATGACGACATCACCATCGCCACCCCCGCTTTAACCGCCGCTTCATAGGCCGGGAAATAGTATTCCCGCAGGGCATATTCCCCGATCTCGACCGTGTTATAATCCCGGCCCGCCTCGGCCGCGCCATAGGCCGCCACGTGCTTGACGCATGCCGCCATATGCTCCGGCGCCTTCAGGTCGTCCCCCTGGTAGCCGCGCACAAACGCCGCGGAAAACAGGCTGTTGAGCAACGGGTCCTCCCCGGTGGATTCCATCACGCGCCCCCAGCGCGCATCCCGCACCAGATCCACCATCGGGGAAAAGTTGACGTGCACGCCGGAGGCGGTCGCCTCCCTTGCGGCGATGCGCGCGGATTCCTCCGCCAGGGCGGGATCCCAGGTGCAGCCGATGGCCAGCGGCACCGGGAAAATCGTCCGGAAGCCATGGATGACGTCCAGCATGAACAGCACCGGTATTTTCAGCCGGTCGGCCGCAAGGTGCTTCTCCTGAATCGAACGGGTGAACGCGGCGCCGATGCCGCCGAGCACCGTGCCGCAGGCCGCAACGTCCTCTTCGGTAATCTGCATGGCGTGCAGCGGGCCGGTCAGCTCCCCGCTGCCCTGCGCATTATGGAAGCTGCTGTCGAGCTGCGTCATCTGCGCGAGCTTTTCACGCAATGTCATTTTTTTAAGTAGTTTTTGGACGTCCATTTTCCGATTCTCCCGTCTGCGCTGGAAATTTCGCCTAAATTTCAACAGCGTTTTGTAAGCGTTTTACACCATTATCATAGGTTTTGTGTACTGAGACAGTCAACATAATGTCATTATTTGAGGTATTTAGGGTTGTTTTCGGGTCGTTTTGATGGATTTTTTCGCGAATTGCGGCAAAAACGGGAAATTTTATGAGAAGCCGGCAAAAAAAGGTCACGATTTGACTATATGTGCAGCCTTCTGCATACGCATAAAGCGAATAGCCCAGATATGGGGGATACCGGCCAGATGTTGGATGAAAAACGAATAATTATACGACACATTCCGTGTGCGGGACGCAAAAAAACCGCGCATCCGTTTGGATGCGCGGTTTGGCAGCGTTGGAAGTATGGGGGGCAGGTCTTTTCGGATGCGGCCTCCGGCGAGGCATCATCGCGACTTCTGCGCCCTTATGCAAAAACGGCCTGAACGAATCGTTCAGGCCGTTTGGGGATGCACGCGGAATAATGCCGAACAGAAAGCCTGCCGCCTGTGCGGCGTCTGGGCAGCAGCAGTTTACGGGGGCCGGTCAGCCGCCGGCGGGCGTCAGGGTGACCAACACCCCGTTGCCGGATTCCAGTTCAAGATGATAAAACCCGTTTTCATCCGGGAGGAGCGTGGTGGGCAAACCATACGGATAGGCGGTCACGGCCATGTCCCCGGTCAGTGAAAAGCGGACGCTCGCCGGCTTCTCCGTCTCCAGGTCCTCGGCATTGACCACGATCATCGCGCTGCCGCTGCCGTCCCTTTCCGCAAAGCAGCCGACGAGCAGCGGCGAGGCGGATTCCACCGCTTTCACCGCCGGCAGGCCGCCGTACTGCGGGGCAAATTCGAGATAGGACAGTTTCGCGGCGGTATATTTGGCGTCCTTCATGGTGTCCCGCGGCACCAGCGGTTCATTGACCGCAAACGCACCAAGGCTGCGATACCGGCACAGCACCTCCGACAGCGCAACCGCCTCGCGGTTGACCGGCTGGGCACGGTAATACAGTGGGGTGGGGCGGCCGTCATGGTCGAGATAGCCGTCCGCCTCCGGCACGCCGTAGCCCGCCTCATAGGTCCAGTAGAAAAACCACGTTGCACCGAAAGCCATCGCGCAGTACAGCTGGAACCGCAGCGCAGCGGTTTCCACCGAACGCACATAGCCGGGCACGTTATTCAGACACTGCAGCACGATACACAGCTCCAGCCCGTGCTCCCGGGCCACCTCGCTCAGATCGCTCAGCCCCTGCATATAGCCGGGCAGGGTGATCTTTTTGCCATCCACCCAGTAAAACGGATAAATGTCCGCCGACAGCACCTCGGTGGGTACCGCCGCCACGAACCGCTCCAGATGTTCACGGTAGGTCATCGACGCCATATGCTCCCGGTTCCACGCCTCCCGCTGCTCATCGGTCAGGATCCATTCCGGATACCCGGCGAGCTGGTTGGGAGTGCCATAGTTGGGCAGCAGATTCGTCAGCGCGATATGGTCCGGCAGATGCTCCTTGAAGGCACGGGTGAGCTTTTCGCACTGCGGGAACATGGTGGCGTGAGGCTCGTCAAACAGCGCACTGCCGAGATAGTTCGGCACATCCGCGAGCCCGTCGGTAAACTCCGCCATCCGCTCCCGGTAGTCCTCCGCCGGTTCAGCCGGATCCGGCCCGATGCGGTGGAAATACCGCTCGAACAGGATCACCTCGATGCCGTATTTCGCGCACCAGCGCAGCAGGTTGTCCCGCTGTTCCCGGCTTTCCCACGGGACGAACACCGCGTTCATGCCGGCGTCCGCCATCAGACGGACATCCTCCTCACAGTAGATCGACCGCGTGGAAACATAGCCGCCTATGCGCAGCTTCCGGGCACGTTTATGCTGTTTTTCCATTTCCTCATCCCTCACTCTGTTTCTTTTGGCGTTTCCGGCGTCTGCCGGGCGTCGAGCAGCTGTGCGATATGGCCGCCGTGCTCCGCCAGCTGTGCCTTTGCCTGCTGTGGCGTACAGCCGGTCAGGCAGCAGACCAGCGCGGGTTTTAGCACAAACCCACAGGCCGCAAGCGTCTGCACCGCCTGCGCCTCTCCGACGCCGGTCAGCTCACACAGGATGCCCACACACCGGCGGCGGCTTTTTTCATTGAAGGCGGTAATCTCCACCATGCGGTTGCGGTACACCCGGCCGAGGCGGATCATCACGGCGGTGGACAGCATATTGAGCACCAGCTTGGCCGACGTCCCCGCCTTCATGCGGGTGGAGCCCTGGATGACCTCCGGCCCGGTGAGCAACACCGCCGCCGTGTCGGTTTCCCGCTCAAGCGGGGTATCCGGGTTATTGCACACGCCGACGGTATACGCGCCGGCACGCCGGGCCGCGCGCACCGCGGCAAGCACATACGGCGTGGTACCGCTGGCCGCGATGCCGACCACCACATCCTTTTCCCCGATGCCCCTTACCCGGATCTCCTGTTCGGCGGCAGCGGTATCGTCCTCGTCACCGAGCGCGGCATCCGGGATGGTTTCGTACCCACCGGGGATCACCGCCTGCACCATATCCGGCGGCACACCGTAGGTACAGGCGCATTCGCTTGCATCCAGCACGCCGATGCGCCCGCTGGTGCCGGCGCCGAAATAGAACATCCGGCCGCCCCGGGCCAGCCGTTCGGCCGCCGCCTCCACGGCGGGAACCAGCGCTTCCAGGCACTTTTCCGCGGCTTCGGCGACCCGGCGGTCCTCCCGGTTGATTTTCTGCAGGATGGCCAGCGTGCCGCACCGGTCAATATCCTCGGTGTCCGGGTTGACCTGTTCGGTCAGGGGAAGTGCCATAAAATCCCTCCTACAGCGGAAAATCCATCCCGCGCAGCCGCTCCTCCGGCACGCCGTCGAGCAGCATCGCCGCAATCACCGCACCGAACACCGGTGCCATCGTCATGCGCACCGGTCGGGTTTCGCTTTTTACAAAGCTGCGCAGGCGGCACAGCGCGTCATCGCTTTTCATCAGGATACCGCCGGCCACCACGGTCGGAAACGGCCCGTCAAAATCCTTCGCCGCGGTATCCAGCCAAAAGGCCAGCTCCCGCATATTCTCGTCCAGAATCGCCGAGGCGGCCGCATCGCCTTCCTGTGCCGCCCGGAACACCAGCGGTGCCAGGGACGCAATCCGGCGCTTGCCCTCCCGGTACAGGCCGGGCAGCGCTTCCTCGATGCCGCAGCCGAGCTCCGCTTCCAGCAGCGGCCGCAGAAGGGTCGGCTTCCCGCGGCCGTCAAACGCGCGCAGCGCCGCCATAACCGCGTCCCGGCCGATATCAAACCCGCCGCCCCTGCCGTCAAACAAAAAGCCCCAGCCGCCGATGCTGTGCAGCCGCCCGTTTGCCCGGGCGGTACAGGCGCAGCCGGTGCCGGAGATCAGCACGCAGCCATCCGCGCCGTAAAGGCCGCCGGCGAGCAGGCTCTGCCGGTCGTCGCCTCCCGCGGCAAGCGGCGTGGCCGGCAGGCGGTCCTGCAAAAGCTGACGGCAGGCGGCTGCGATCTTTTGGTCGGAACCGCCCGACAGGCCGGCAAACGCCGCCGCAACCGGCGGCAGGGCGCCGCCGGTTTGCTGCGCCAGCCCGTCCAGCAGCTCCCCGAGCAGTACGCCATAGGCCGGCACCCCTATATCCACCAGGTTGCCGGCCGGACCGAGCGCCCGGGCGGCTACCCGGCCGGTTTCGTCGCACAGCGCGGCGTCGGTTTTGGTACCGCCGCCGTCGATGCCGAGATAATATCGCATGTGTATCCGTCCTTTACGCCGGGTCTGCCGGCGGCTTCGTCAGCTGCTCCCGCATCCAGCCGAGGCATTCGAGATACACCGCAGCGAGCGGCGATTCCCGGTGTCCGCCTTCAGCGAACGGCCGCAGCGCCGCCATCGTTTCCTCCAGACGCGGCAGCATCGAAGCGTCCACCTTATCGGGATGCCCCCGGCGCGCCTTTTCCGCCGGCATATCCCCGTCAAGCGGGAAAAAGCAGCCGCCCAGCGGGGTGAAAATATCCAGACCGGCCGGCACGTCCGGCCCGAGCAGCAGCCGGGTGAGCTTCTGATGATACGCCTCGTCGTACACCCGGTCGCGGTAATCCCACAGCTTTTCGCCCATCATCGCAATGCCCGAGGGCAGCGACCAGGCAAAATGCGCCTGACCTTCCCAGGCACACAGGCAGGAGCCCTTGACCCGATACGCATATTCCGGCGGGCAGTCCGGCCGTTTGACCGGATTCCAGTCTGCGAGCTTTTCGCCGGTCATATACAGGTCGATATAGGTTTCCTCATAAAAGCTGTTGAACAGGTCAAAGCCTTCCTCTGCGAACCGCTTCATGGTGCAGCCCTCAACCGGACCGCGCCCCGGCGCGGCGGTGCGCCACCAGAAGATCAGCATATCCCGCGGCAGGTCGGGGGAGACCGCGATATCCACGTTGTCGTTGCTGAGGATCACCCGTTTGCCCATGCGGGCAAGGATGTCGTGGATGCGGCGGACAAAATAGTAAAAATACCCGGTAAAGCCCTTTTCCGAAAAGCCCTCCCGGCGGGCGAGCGCCTTGCAGCGCGCGCAGTGTTCCCAGTTCGCCCAGTAGCCCAGATCCCAGAACGCCAGCTCGTCGCCGCACAGCTGCATATACCCGCTGTCGAAAACGGTATATACCTCCTGATAGAGCTTTTCCGCGACGGCATAGGTCTCCTCCGCGCCGACGCACACCGCCCATTTGCTCGGTTTGAAACCGCCCTCGTCGTCATCCACCTCACAGGCGAGCTGCGGCAGGGAATCGAGCATATGGATCGCATGCCCGGGCAGGTCAAGATCCGGAATCGCTTCGATTCCCCAGAAAGCCGCGTATTCCACCAGCTCACGCATCTGTGCCTTGGTGTACTGCCGGAATTTGCCGCCGTTGAGCTCCGGCACCGCGTCGGAGTGCATGGCGTAATGCTGGGTATCGAGCAGGTGGAAGATCGCCTTATTCATTTTGGCGAGCGCCATCTGCCGCAGGGTATCCTTGATGCTCTGCGGCTCATGGTATTTGCGCGCGAGATCGATGAGCACGGCGCGGAATTCCGCATCCGGCCAGTCCTCCGCCTCGCAGCAGGGCAGGCCATACGCCTCCCCGCGCTTTTCGATGCCGTTATACAGCGTAACAGCGGCGTTGCGCGCACCGGCCTCGCTGCCGTAGGCGGCGGTGACGCCCTGCGGCGTAACGGTCAGGCGATACGCCTCCCCACGGAGCAGTGCGTCCGGCTCAAAGCGCAGCACCGCATCGTCCGGCGATACCGCGGCCGCGATGCCGCTGTCCTGTACGAGAGCGGCGAACACCGCCGCGCCCCGTTCTCCCGCCGCATCCCCGGCATACATGCGCAGCGCACGGGGCAGCGTGAAGACACCCTCCTTTTGACGCAAAACCTTCGCTTCGATCATCATTCGTCACCTGATTTCCCTTTTATTCGGCCCGCCCTTCCGCCGTTTACAAACGGAAGCGGATTTCCGTATACAGATCCTCAAAAAAGCCGATCACCTGCTGGAACAGGCTGAACAGCAGCACGCACACAAACAGGATGATTACCATGAAGGCCAGGGTCAGCAGGCAGCTCCACAGCACCTTGCCGATGGTGTATTCATGAATCACGCTGAGCGCGCCGAGCATCAGCAACACGCTGTACAGCATCCCGACCGCCACCACCCAGGTCATAAAGGTGCCCTCATCCTCGAGCAGCAGGTTGCTCATGAGTACCTCCAGGTAAACGCCGGCCACATACGGGATCAGCGCGACCGCCGAGACCACCCAGATTTCCCGGAACCGCCCCTTGCCGTCGAGCAGGGTGGATACCGCCCAGTTACAGCCCACCCAAATGACAAACAGCCCGATGGTTTCCAGCAGGATAAACCAGATGTTCATCTCCTGCGGATTGTCCCAGTTGAAGATGAACCCGGTCAGCTGCTGCTGCGCGACGCGCGCGAAGAAAAACAGCGCGAGGACGATCAGACTCGGCAGCAGCGGGAAAAAACGGCGCTCCCGGTAATCGTCAAAACCGCCCACCGGATGCACCAGCGGGGCAAACAGCCGCCTGATGTAGGTTTTCATGCAGGGCCTCATCCTTTCACACGCCGAGGTTTGGCTTTATTCCTTGATACCCGCAAAGGCCATCGTTTTGACCACGTTGCTCTGGGTGATGATGAAAAACACGATCGGGGGGATCAGCAGCAGCAGCGACGCCGCCGTGCCCATGCCGGCGCGCAGGGTCGCATCCACCGCGATGATTTCACTGATGGCGGTAGGCAGCTGCTTGAGGCTTTCGTCGAAAATCAGGTTGTTCGACGACGCGTTCCAGATGGCCTGGAAGGTGAAAATCGCGAGGGTCAGCCACGCCGGCTTGGCATTCGGAAACACCAGCTTGAACAGGATCGTCGGCTCGTTCGCCCCGTCGATGCGCGCCGCCTCGATGATCGAGAAGGGGATCGTCTCCATGAACTGCTTCATCAAAAACAGTCCCATCGACGAGCCGAGCGACGGCAGGATGATCGCCCAGATGGTGTTGAGCATACCGAAATTCGCCATGACGATATACTGCGGCACCGCCGTGGCGGTCGCCGGGAAGAGCAGCGAGGTGACGATGATCGCAAAATACGCATTTTTACCCGGAAAATCGTGCTTGGCGATCGGGTACGCCGCAAGCGAGGCGACAATGATCTGGAAGAAGGTGGTCACCAGCGCGACGAACAGCGAGTTGAATATGTACCGCGAGAAGGGCACAAGCGAGTTCGCGGCGGTGGAAAACAGGTCGGTGAAGTTATCCAACGTAGGGTTGCGCACAAAAAATTTCGGCGGGAACAAAAAGATTTCCTCATACGGCTTGAACGCGCTCGAAATGGTATACACGAGCGGCATCGCCATGAACGCACCCATGATGATGAGCACGATATACACCACCACGTTGCCCCTGCGCGAACGGCTCAGCAGGCTCTTTTTCAGTTTCATGCCGTTATCAGCCCCTTTGGTATCGGTTCCGGGTCAGTGTCCCACCCTGGAGAGAATCTTATTGACCCCGCGTTTGGATACATACATCATAAAGAACAGAAAACACGCAATCGCGCAGGCATAGCCCATCTCATACCGCGTAGTGCCGTAGTCGACCATATGGGTGACGATCGTCTCGCCCGCATACTCGGTACTGGGCTGGCCGGCAAGCGCAATCGATATGCTGCCCACCGTGAAGGAGGACACGATCTGCATCACCGCGCCGAACATCATCTGCGGCGCCATCTGCGGCAGGGTCACATACCACAGCTCCTGGAACCGGTTGCGCACCCCGTCGATGCTCGCCGCCTCATACAGGGTGGTGTCCACCCCCTGCAGGCCGGCGATGAACGCCAGGAAACCGGTGCCGAGACTCATCCACAGCTGCACGATGATCAGCGAGGTCATGATATACCGCGTGTCCAGCAGCCAGGAAACCGGCGTCTGCATGATCCCCAGGTTGATCAGAAAACCGTTGAGCATGCCATACCGGTCCGGGCTGAGGATGAACTGCCAGACGGTGAACACGCTGCCCGAAAGCACCGGCGCATAAAACACCAGCGTCGCCACCGCACGCAGTGCAGGCTTGAGCTCATTGATCAGCCATGCGAAGAAAAAGCACATGAAATAGCTGATCGGACCGGTCACCAGCGCGAAGATCAGGGTGTTCTTCAGGGCGATGAGAAAAACATCGTCGTCCAGGAACATCCGCATATAGTTCTCCAGCCCGGTGAACGAGGCATTATGCAGCATATCGTAGTTGGTGAAGCTGAACCAGATGGCGATCGCCACCGGCAGCACGGTAAACAGCACAAACAGAATGGTGAAGGGCGCCAGCATCAGATAGCTGTATTTCGCCTGCCATATCCGTCTGCCTAGACTTTCCCGGTAAGTTCCCGGCGCCGCCATGCGTCATCCGCCCCTTTTCTTACTACTTGAATCCGCCTTACTCCGCCGTCGGCAAACCGTAATCGCGGCGTTTGCGGGTGATTTCCCGGTTGATTTCGTCGTTCCACTGACGCAGCATATCCCGCGGCACCTCATCCGAGAACACCGCCGCACGGAAGGCGTTATTGAGATTGCGCGCAATATAATAGGCGCCGGGCATCTCCGGGATTTCCCGGACATTTTTCCACTGATCCTGCAGCAGCTCCAGCTCCTCCTGCTGCCACTGCAGTCCGGCCATCGCCCCGACGTTCGACGGGGTATACCGGCTCGCGGCGCCGAGCGTCGCTTCAATCTGCCGGCCGTACTGCGCCTGCACCTCCGTGGAGGTAAACCAGTCCATAAACGTCCACGCCGCGTCGGGATGATCGGTGTCCGCCAGCATGACGCAGGCGGTCGACGAGGCGGAGGAATCGCTGCGGTCCACCGTGCCGTCCTCCTGCCGGGTGCCCGGCAGCGGCGCCATCTGCCACAGC
This sequence comes from uncultured Oscillospiraceae bacterium, assembly GCA_900553255.1. GTDB lineage: Bacteria > Bacillota > Clostridia > Oscillospirales > Acutalibacteraceae > UMGS1591. The sequence goes on from USCI01000002.1 coordinate 44,056, forward strand.
CCATTGATCTCCGGTGCGGCAAGCAGCAGCTGGCAGTAGAAGTTATACGGCATGATGGTCACCGGCATCTCGCCGGACTTGAACCGGTTGAGGTCGCTTTTGATGTGGGAAAAATTGTACTGCGTATAGATCCGGCACCATTCCTCAAACGCCTCGACCGCCTCCGGGGAATCCAGCTGTGTCTTTGTGCCGTCCTCGTTATACAGCGAGCCGCCCTTCTGCAGCAGCAGCATGTAATAGACCGACACCTCGCTGGGAATACCGATTTCCCGGTTGTTGCGCTGCAGGATGGAGATCATGTTATACATGTCCTCCCAGGTGTCCGGCGGCGTCAGCCCCAGTTCGCTGAGCACATCGGTACGGTAAAACAGCATGTGGAATATCTCGGTCTGCGGCAGGGCGTACACGCTGTTCCCGAGCGTATACGGGTCAAGCGCGGTGGACATAAACCGCTCCTTCACCTCGTCAAAGCCGGCAAACCCTTCCAGCGGATGCAGGGCACCGCGCAGCGCCATATCCACCGGCAGCGACCGCACGGCATCGAGCGCCACATCCGGACCGATGCCCGCCATGATGGCCTGCGGCAGAATCGCCGCACCCACCAGCTTGAGGGTTACCCCGATATCGTATTCCTCGGAAAAGCCGCTGTCGATCAGGCTGCGCAGGATATACATCTGGTCACGGCCGGCGCCGATCCATACCTCGATCTGCTCCTCATACGCATCGCTGCCGGAGACGTTGTTATAGTCCATGAGGAAGGAGGAACAGAACAGCTCCACCTGATACCACAGTTCCCGGAAAAAGCCGCCGCCCGCCGTGGGCGCTTCCTGGTCGGCGGAATACACCGTGAGGTAATCGAGCTGCAGCGGCTGCTGCCGCCGGCTCTGGATCCACGCCGCAAGCGCCGAGATATTCTCCCGGAATTCCTCCAGGCGCGGGGCGATGGAATACGGCTTCTTGGCAAACCGTTCGAGCTGATCCGCCAGCTGCACCAGCGTATTCGCCACGCTGCCGCTGCGGCCGGTCACCGCCTCGAGCGCCTCGGTCTGGTCCCGCAGCACCTTGGCCAGGCTCTGGAAATCGGTGAGCAGGTTCGGGATGTCGTTCGCCAAATCATAGTCGAAATACGGGTCCGGGTTTGCGCCGGTGATCATCACGATCTTCTGATACAGGTCTCCCAGCTGCTCCCAGACCGCGTCGAGAGCCGCCAGCGATTCCAGCATATCTCCCGGAACCACCTCTATGGTAATGTCGTGGGAGCCGGCGGTCAGGTAAAACAGGAAGTCGCCCTGCCCGTCTCCCAGTGTCTTGATTTCCCAGTCATTGGAATAGGGGAATTTAACCGTCCCCAGCTCGTCAAACAGGATTTCCCCGTCGATCGCGACGCTGCGGGAGGTATACAGTCCCCGGACAAAATTCTGCTTATACTTGAGTGCGATTTTATAGTAGCCGTCCTGCGGCACCTCGATGGTCCATTTCGCCCACTGGCCGCCGTATGCCCAGCCGCTGCCGCCGAGCGTATTGCGGCGGATAACCGAGGGGCTCGACGGCTCGGTAGCCGCACTGCCCCGGTCATAGGTGGCGGTGAGCACGGTGGTGGAATACTCATCCGCGCGCTCCGCCTGGTAATTCTGCGAATATCCGATCGTCTGGGAGGCAGCGGCCGCGGTATCCACGTCAGCGGCATACTCCGCATAACCGACCGGCTGCTTCTCCTCATACAGGGTCAGCTCCGCCACCGCCGCGCATTCCCGCACGCCGGTCAGACGGATCACGTTTTCCCCTTTTTCAAAGTAAAACAGGTACGGCGCGTCGTACAGCCCTTCCTTATCCCGGAACGGCTCCTCGTTGTAGCGCGCGACCTCCACCTTATCCGGCACAATATCGTTGCCGATGGAATCCACCGCAAAGGGTTCGTCCGGTTCGAGGTCATCCCGCCAGATCCGGCTGAAAGCGATATCGCCCGCCTCGGTGAAGGGCCGGGTGCCGTTTAGGTCGACCGCAAACTCGATATCCGCTCCCTTCCCGGGCAGTGCCTGGTAGGTCAGCTTCAGGCTGTACAGCCCGGCTCTGGGCACCTCGACCGTCCATTCCGCCCAGGCGCCTTCCTCTTCCCAGAGGAGAACATCTTCCTTTCCCTCATACGACGCTTCGCGCCGCACCCCGTCCGACAGTGTCTGCGCCTGGCCGCCGGTGAGGACAACCGTTTCGGTGAGGATATTCTTTTTCCGGTACTGCTCCCGGTAGACGGCATAGGACTGCGCATCCGCCGGCGCGGTCACCGCATCCGCGGGCGCCTCCTCCTCGCCGAGCACCGTCATGCCGGGCAGGCAGGCGCTCCCCGCGAGCAGGCAGACCGCCAGGGCCATGGAAGCCCACGCTTTTGTTTTTCGCAACAGTTTACTCATCGAAAGCTCCATTTCCCCGGCGGGTGCCGGAATGTCGATGGGGAGGCTGCCGGCCGCCCGACGGCGGCCGGCATGATCCTGCCCGAATTTACGCGTCAGGCGGATTGCCCTGCTGCTTCTTCTTATTTACAAGCACCACAGCGGTAATCACGCCGCCGAGCACCACCGCTGCGCCGACAACAATCAGCACAATCCCCCATACAGGGAAACCGGCCTCGCCGTCGGTACCGGTATCCTCCGACACATCAGCCGCAGTCGTTTTACCGGCCGTGGTCGGCTTTGTGGTCGAAGACGTCGTGGTTTCCTCCTCTTCGGAGGTGGTGGTCGTGGGGGCTTCGGTCGTGGTGGTGGTTGCGGGCGGGGTGTAATCGTACTTGACGTAGCTCAGGTCGTCCAGATACAGCTTGAGCTCCGTCTCCGCATCCACGTAGACAAACAGGGTCTCCCACACGTCCGCGTGTGCGGGGTCGGTTACGCCCGAGAAATATTCCCCCGAATCCGGGGCGGACTTATGGAAGTCCTCCAGCGGGAAGTCATAGGCGACAAACTCCTCGCTGGTGGGGATGGATTTATCCAGGAAAAACGCGGTGCCGAGCGATGAGGTGAACTGCATGCGGAACACCACTTCGCGGCCCGGGTTGAGGATATAGATGCGGATCGCATCAAAGGCATTGCTGTGATCCGCTTCGAGCACCTCGCCGTCCGCCGTCAGCCGGATCTGATTATTGAAGTCCGGCTGGTTGACCACGCAGCCATACTCGCCCTGACTGACGAACATCGCACTGTTTTCCCCCGAATGCGCATGGGTCTTGGATTGATAGAGCGAGCCCGGCTGCGCGGTGTAGGAGGAATAGTTGGCAATGGTCGCCTCATCCTCAAAATCGTCGATCAGCAGCACGTACTCGTTCTCTTCCGCAGCAGCCGGCAGCACGGTGCCCCCGGCCGTAAAAGCCAGCAGCAGCGCCGCCGCTCCCGCGGCAGACAATAACCGACGCAACATAAGTTGCACCCCTTCCTTTCGTGTGGGACAGTCCTGCAGGGGCGGGCCTCCGCCCCGGCAGCCGTTTCCCTGCTTTACCGGGACTTTTTGCCCTTCTTCGCGCTCAGAACCAGCGCCGCGCCGCCCAGGCCGGCGAGTGCGAATACGGCCGCACCCACACCGGCTACACCGGTAGGCTTATTTTCGACGTTATCGTCCTGGCCGCCGTCCGCTGCGACCTGCAGCTTGGTGAGCTTGGAGAAATACAGCGTATCCTCCGGAATCACGCTGACCATGTTGATCTCGATATCCCAGATGCTGAAATCCAGCTCCTCGAGCGTGAGGTTTTTCCTCTGCTCGCCCTCCAGGTTGGTCTTATGGAAGTCGCCCAGCGCAAAGTCGTAGGGGACATACTCATCCGAGCCGCCCGCAATATCCTGCCGGAGAATCCATTTGGTGCCGTTTTCGGTGGTGAAGATGATCTGCAGCGGCATCGCATTGCCCGGGTTCTTGATGTACAGACGGACACCGTCAATCCCGTTCTTACCGTCCCACGCCTTATTGTCGGTGGTCAGCTTGATATTCGGGAAGAAGTCGCTGCCGGTACCGCCGTTTTTGATGTCGCCATAGGCACCACCGGTGTTCTTCATCACAAATTCGCCGTTCTCCATCGCGATTTCGGCACCCTGCAGAGCGGTCCAGTTATCGGTCTTGTCAAAGGTGTACATCGGGCTTTCGGTGTATTTGACAGTCTCGCCACCGGTTTCGCCACCGGTCTCACCGCCGGTTTCGCCACCGGTCTCACCGCCGGTTTCGCCGCCGGTTTCGCCGCCGGTTTCGCCGCCGGTTTCGCCGCCGGTCTCACCGCCGGTCTCTTCCTCTCCGCAGTATACATCGATCTTCTGGAACACAACCGAAACGGTTCGGTCGATGCTGACAAAGTTAAAGCCCATTTTGAAAATATCAAACCAGTCCTTGGGCGTCGGGTTGCTCTCCATAAAGGCATCCCAGGTGGTGTCCACCGGATAGGTGTCGTTGCTGCTCTCGACCACCTTGAAGCTGGACATCGGGATTACGATCTTCTGCACGTCCTCGCCCTCAGGGATGGTGATGGTGCTGCGGAACTGCGGTGCCATCGCCACCTGGATGATCACATGGGTGTCCACCGCCGGCCCCAGATTCTTGACGTACAGATGAATGCCGTCCGCCACATTGCTGTAGTCGGTCACATTGGCATCCGCGCCGTCACAGGTCAGATGGACGGTCTGGTTCGGGAAACTCGCGGTGTTCTGGAAATAGCCGAAGTCCGCCACGTCGTTGTCCACGCGGAGGCCCTCGCCTTCCACGAAGGTCTTGGTCACCTTCTGTGTCGCATCCTCCACCCAGTCTGCCGCGTTTTCCGCAGTGAAGGTGTGGATGGTATGCGTCTGCTGTTCAGCCGACGCCGGCAGAGCGCCGAAGCAGCAAACAGCCAGCATGGACAGGGATAAGCCGATACTCAGAAGTTTGCGCATGTGTATTCACTCCTTTTTTATTTTTCCCGGAAGCCCTCCGGGTTGTCTCCTCCTCGGTTCCGGCCGCCGTTCCGAAGCAACGGAACGGCGGGCCGGATTTCCATGATCAGGATGCGTTGGTAACGATAATATCGTCCACGTTGAAGCTGTGCGAACCGGCATAATCGCCCTCGCCGCTCACGGTAAGCTGGAAGACGGTGATACTCGACAGGTCCATATCAATGCTTTCGCCCTCCAGGTAGTCCGGAAGCATAAAGTCGCTGAACGGGATCACATAGGTCTGCGCTGTGTCTCCGGTGATCTCCAGGTCATAATGCCACTGCGTGTTCTTGCCGTCGGTAAAGGTCAGGGTGAGCAGCTGCTTGGTGCCGTCGCCCTGCACCCACAGCGACATCGCGTTATATTCGCTCCAGTCGCGGGTGAACTCCTTCCGGAAGCCGCCCCAGCCGACGTCGGACACGTCATAGTACATCTTGCCGCCGTAGTTGCCGCTGTTTTTCACTTCGGTGTCGAGATACAGCTCATATCCGCTGCTGCCGCCCGGAACCGCAGTCAGCTTGCTGACGATCGGGGTGGTGATGCCGCCGTCGGGAATCGCTTCAAAATCTTCCACCTTCGGGGAGTTGCTCGCTTCAATGATTTCACCGGTCGCCGCGAGCAGGCTTTCCATCTCCGCTTTGCGGTTTTCCAGTGCGGTCGCCCACGGAACGCCCCAGTAAATGGTCTCCCAGGTGCAGTTATAACCGAGGTTCTCGAGGTACTCCTGCACGCCCTTGATGTTTTCCGGCTGGTCGTTTGCCTCGCCGTGGCACACCCGCAGCTGCTCAAGCAGTTCATCGGAGAGCTTATAGGTCTCCTGGATCTCCTGGTATTTCACATCCAGCGCGTTTTCCCGGTAATACTCGTAATACAGGATGCAGGCGTTGAGCGCCACCGCCGCCTGCGGGTTCTTCGCGCCCACCGGGATGGTGTAGGCGCCGACCATATCCCGCGCATAATAGGTATCCCCGTTCGGGTCGCGCGGCATCGGGGCAATCCCCAGGGTATCCTGCTCGATCATACTGGTCAGGTACTGGTACATGGTGCCGGAATCCTGCGGCATCATCGCCGCGCCGCCGCTGCCGAACAGCTCGATGGTATCGGCGGTCTTATAGCCGAGGTTCTTGACGTTGATCAGGTCATAGATGAAATTCATCGCCCGCGCGATGTTCTCGCTGTCCATGTTGCTGACCGGCTTCATGGTCTCGCTGTCCATGGTCGCAAACGGTTCGCCGGTGGTATACGGCCAGCAGACCGGACGGTTGAAGCACACGCCGTAGACGTCCACCTCGCCGTCGTCATTGGTATCCTGAGTCAGTTCCTCCGCCGCTTCGGCGAAAGCGTTCCAGTCCCATTTGTCCTGCTGGTACAGCTCCCACGGCGTCTCCAGTCCCGCGTCCTCGAACATCTTCTTGTTGTAGTACACGGTGTTGACCGCCATGATGGTGTTGTACAGACCGTAGTGCTGGCCGTTCCACTCGTTGCTGTCGTAATAGGCACGGTGGCGGTCATAATACTTATTGCTCAGGTCGGTATACGGGTCGATCGGCTGAATGAGGTTGCTGACGATCAGATCCAGCTCCGCCTTGTCGCCGTAAATGTCCGGCGGGCTGCCCGCTGCCACCATAGCGGCAAGCCTGGTTTTCCGCTCGTTCCACGGGGCCTCGATGTATTCCACCGTCAGGCCGTATTCCGCCTTGAGGATGTCGGTGTACACCGAGTTCGGCGGCTCGCCGTTGGAAATCAGCATGGTGCAGGTGTCCCCTACCAGCTGATCCATCTCCGGCAGCGCCCATTCGCCGGTCACCTTTTCCAGCGTACTGCCCTCCGATTCGCTGCTGCCCGGCTTGCAGCCGCTGAGCAGCAGGCCGAAGAGCATGACCGTGGCCAGGATCAGGCACAGCCATCGTTTGTGTGTCATGACGCAATCACTCCTTCTTTTGCTTGGATGTTCTCCTCTATCTTCACAGCCTTCCGCTGTGTCGGGCATCAGGAATCTGTACCGCCGAAGATCGGCTGGCTCCAGGTGATGTGGCCGGCAAAGTCGACACACATCGCGCTGACAAAGGGTGCGCCCGCCGGTATCCGCGCGGTCAGGCGGCTGACCGGCTCATCCCGCGTGCCGTGCACGGCGGTATCCCCCCAGCCGGAATAGATGTACAGCGACCGGCAGGGCGAGGCGGTGAGCACCGCGGTATCGTCCTCCACGGCAAAATCCAGGATCCGCGGCCCCTCCTCCCCAGGATAGGCGGCGGTGGCGGTAAAGCTGCCGGCGAGAATCGCGTCCCGGATCGCCTGATGGGTCAGCCGGGGCGCCTTGACGGTAATATATCCCCAGCCGAAATCCTTGTGGAACTGATGGGTGTCGTCGCTCGCAAAGCACAGCGGGCGGCGGCCGTTCCAGAGCATCTGGTGGAAAAACGCCTGCGCCTGACCGCTGAGCCAGGAGGCTTCGCAGGTGCCGTTGAAAATTTCCATCCCGGTCAGGCCCTCAAACGAAAGGGCCTGCGAGAAGTCGAGCCAGGACCAGTACGGGTGCGCGAGCACCGTCAGATGATCCCGCGCGGTCATGTATGCGGCGATCTCTCCGATTTTCCTGCCCCGCAGCTGCTCAAAGCGGCAGCCCTCCTCAATCGCGGAATCCTCCGGCGTACCGACAGCGACCAGGTGTACCGAACGGTTGCCGAAATCCGCCGTGGAATCAAACTCCACCCCCGGAAACAGCAAAAAATCCTCCCGTCCGAGCTTTTCATGGCGTCCGTAGACAAAGTGGTCGGTAATCGCCAGAAAGGCATATCCGGCCCGGCGGTACGCCTCGGCCGTCTCCTGCGGCGACGCCGAGCCGTCGGAGCAGGTCGTATGGGTGTGCAGGTTGCCCTTGTACCAGCTGCCTTCCGGCAGCAGCGTACGTCTGACCATCCCGTTTTCCTCCTTTAAGATAAGCCGAATCGACCCCAACCCGCCTCCTTCCCGGCAGGATGCCGCCCGTCTGCGTTTTCGTCCTTGAAGGGCGCCAGCCCATCTTCGTCCTCAGCCTTGCCGGACAACATCCTGCCGGGGAGGAGGTCGAAGAATTTCGGAGAATGGAAGAAAGGCGGGGCAAGGAAAAGCAGCTTCGGTCCACATTCTTCCGCCGCCGAAACCGTGTCGTGTTGGATCCTGCCTATCTTATCCGACGATTCCGGTGCGCTCCAGCCCCTCGGTGAAGTACTTCTGCAGGAAGATAAACACGATGAGCAGCGGCAGAATGGTGAGCAGGCAGCCCGCCTGCGCCCGCACCGAGGTTTCATTGGTGTTCTGCATCAGCAGGTCGGACAGGTTGCGCGTCAGCCCCTGCAGCGCAATGGAAATGTTCTGGGTTTTGTTGAAATACATGCTCATATAGTAATAATCGTTCCAGTACCACACCAGGGAGAACAGGAACACGGTAAGGAACGCGCCGCCGGCGTTCGGGACAATCACCCGCAGGAAGGTGCGCACATGGCCGCAGCCGTCCACATAGGCGGCGTCCTCAAGCTCCTTGGGAAGGCCCCGGAAAAACTGGCGGAAAATAAAGATGAACAGCCCCGAACGGATCCCCACGCCGAGCGCGGCGGGCAGGTACATTGTCCAGTTGGTATCGATGAGGTTGACATACGCCTGCTCCCCAAAGAGGGCGGTGGTCAGCCCGAAGAAATCGTAGTGGCTGTACATCAGGTAGGTCGGGATAAAGATAATCTGCGGCGGGATGATGATGGTCAGCAGCACCAGCCCGAAAAACAGTGATTTTCCCTTGAACCGGAACCGTGCGAAGCCATAGCCCACCACCGCGCAGGAGCACAGCTGCAGAAGCGAGCTGACCACGCTGATCGAAATGGTGTTCCACAGCGCCTGCGGATACCGCATCGCCTCAAAGGCATCGATGATATTCTGCATGGTGAAGTGCCGCGGAATCCAGGTGACCGACGGGTCGAGGATATCACGCGCCTCCCGGAACGCCATGCTGACAATGTAAAACAGCGGATAGAGGATGATAAAAGCCAGGCCGATGAGCAGCGCATAGCGGAACAGTGCCACCGCAAAGGCGCTGCCCCGGCGTTTGAAACGCTGGGCGCCGTTGCTCTCCCGCCAGTCCCCGGCCGCCGACCTGCAGCGGATAAAGGCTGTGCGCAGGTTTTCCCACATGGATGCTCACCCCCTATAATTCCTGATACGAAATCCTCCGGCGGGTGAGCAGTGCCACCAGAAGGAGAATCACGATCACGCACACGAAATAAATCCACGCGAGCGTCGAGCTGTATGCGTATTTGAGATCCTTGGAATAGGTCATAATGCTTTCCATCACGGCGTTGTCCAGCGAGGTGAAATGGTCGATGATGGTATACACCAGATTGATGATCAGCACCGGGCCGAGCAGCGGGAAGGTGACCTTCCAGTACCGCTCCCACGCCGTGCAGCCGTCCATCGACGCCGCTTCGTACAGCTGGCCGGGTATCGACTGCAGCCCCGCCAGAAACAGCAGGATCTGGATACCCGAACGCCACGACAGGTCAAACACGTTATTCGCGGTGGTGATGACAAAGCTGACGATGCTTTCGTCCACCCCCATCTCCTCGAGCATGCTCTTGAATGCGTCCACCTGGAACATATTCGAGCCGCCCGCATCCGAGAGCATCACCATCGACACCAGGTCGTTGTTGAGGATATCCATCACCACGCCGGTGGCGATGACCACCGGCAGGAAGAAGATCGCGCGCATCAGGGTGCGCCCGCGGAACTTATGGTTGAGCAGCAGCGCAATGATCATGCTGAACACCAGGATGGTGGGCACCTGATAGAGCATATCGACAAGGGTGGAGGTAAGGGTTCGCACGAAGGTCGGGTCGCCGAAAAAGGCCTCCTTATAGTTCTTCAGGCCGGCAAAGGTCAGGTCGAGGGAGCCGGCCTGGAAGCTGATGTCGCTGAAGGTGTACCGCATCGACTGCACCATCGGATACAGGTAAAGCAGCAGGAAGCCCACCAGCCAGGGGCAGATGCACAAAAAGCCCACCAGGCTTTTGCGCCGCTCATAGGGGATCTTCACCGGCTTATTTCCCTCCTTCCGCGATCCGGTAGCCGAGGCCGTCCACTGCGCCGTACGCGGTCTGCACCGCTTCCTCGCCGTAGTTGACCACCACCGTCACGCCGTTGTCATAGGTGACGGCATACACCCCGTCCGCAAGGCACTCGTGCCGGAGAATCGCGCAGCCGCCCACCTTTTCGTTGAGCGCCGCCAGCTCCGCGTACTGCCCGGCCGCCGTCTCCATCCAGTAGTCCGCGCTGCCGCTGTACAGGCCGGCGTATGCGGTACCCACAAGCTCATTCGCCGCGCCCGCGTACCAGGTGTAATGCGGCGACGCCCCGGTCTCCACCGCCTTCAGGAAGTCAATGCGCACATCCTCGGACAGGTTGAACGCGCCCGCCGCGTAATGCACATAGCCGTGCAGCACAATCTGGTAAAACGGCACCGTCCGGTCGAACAGGTCATAGCCGCCTCCCTGCGGCATATCCAGGATATGGGATGCCGCGCCGAGCATATAGGCGTTGCCGCCGGAAACCATTACCTCTGTACCGGCCTCCCGGAATCCGGCGGCGACCTCCGCCTGCGCGGCGGCAGCCGTCTGGCGGGTATCGGCGATATCGGTATAATCCGAATAGAGCACGCTGCCGAGCCGTCCAAGGCTTATGTACGGGTTGGCATACCGTTTGGCGTAATCCGTCCGGAACTTTTCGGACGCCGTCTTCATCTTGCCAAGCGACAGTAGGTACTGGGTGGGCAAGCTTTTATCCCGGTAGAAGGTGTCGATTTTATACACACCGGTGGTTGCGGCGGTATCCGAAATGGTCTTGGCAGCCGAATTGTACGCATTGCTCAGCCCGGAAAACCGGGCGACGGCGGTATAATCGGTATCCAGGAACACCCGCGCCCCCAGCCCCTCGGCCGCGGCGAGCAGCTTTTTCAGTCCGCCGCTGCCGCCGAGCTTGCCGTCGGCCGCCGCGTCGTCGACGATCCGCTGCCAGAGCAAATCCTTGCTCCAGTTGTTGTATTTCACCGTAATCCCGCCGACACCCTTTGCATCGAGCTGTCCGATCAGCTCCTGCGCCTGGGCAAAGGTGGTCATCGGCGTGACCGCGCTGGTGGGGAAGCCCAGGAAGGTGGTTTCCTTCACCACGCCGCCGAGCAGCTCCATGTAAAACGGCAGCTCGCCGTCCACCGGCTCACCGAGCACGCCGGTTTCCTGCAGATAACGGCGGTAAGCCCCCGCCATGCCCGCATAGGTGGCCTCCTCTCCGGTGAGGAACACATACCGCACCGCCACCTGCCGGTTATCGATCGGCCCGTCGGCATAAACCACGGCACTCTGGGACAGCGACGAGGCGGTGTCGCCGAAGCGGTAGGTGTCGGTGGACCGCACCTGGAAGCCGGCAGCCGCCATGTTGTAGCTGGTGCCCTTGCCGGCCACCGAAGCCTCGATGGAGGCCACCGCATCCCCTTCCTCGATAATGGCGGCAAAGGCGTCGTTCGCGGTTTTCAGCCCGAATATCGGCAGGCGGATGGTCTGGCGCCGCTCCTGCTGCTGCTGGATTTCGATGTTGATGTCCTGGCCGTAAACCCGCTCGCTGTAGCTCTTATAGCTGGTTTTCCCGTTGCCGAAATTCATCAGCGCACCGGAACCCTCCGGTACGAAGGCGTAGCCCTCTTCATCGCCGCCCACCGCGCCGAAATAAGGCAGCAGGCGGATGTTATAGATCCGGTTGGTGCCGTATTCCCGCACCGAGGTAAAGTCGATCGACACCCGCAGATCCCCGCCGGTGAGCTCCACCCGCAGCGGGATCGTAAAGCCGTCCTCCGGGAAATCATAAATCACCTCAAACCCGTTTTCGACGGTGCGCATCGATGCGCCGTTTTTATTCACGCTGCCGGTGCGGGAGGGGATGGTGTCCATCCGCTTGACCTCCGGGTCGGCATAGCTGACCACGAGATTGGAAAACAGCTCCATTTTGGTCTTGCCCTTGGCCAGCTCATCCTCGTCGGCCGCCGGCGGATTGCTGTACCAGGTATAGCCGGTGACAGCGTTGACCACCTTAAAAGTGCCAAAATAATCCTCGGTGGTTCTGTCGGCATACAGCGACAGGTCGCCGTCCTGCGCCATCAGGGTATACTCCGGTGTTTCCCCGTCCGCGGTGGGGACAATATCTCCCTTGACCGCATCCTGCGCGGACGCCGTTTCATCCGGCTCGGCGACCACCGGCACCGCCGACAGCAAGAGAAGCAGCGCGGCGAGGCCGCTGAGCAATTTGACACCGCTGCCGAGCTTCATCGCGCATCCTCCTTTTTCCGCGGCTTTCTCCGCCACCGTTTGATTGCCCGTCGCACAACACCGTACAAAAACACCGCCATAATCAGCAGGCACAGCCACGGCACGAGCACCCGCAGCACATTGTTGCGCACCATTTTATAGGCCTTGCCGTAATTTTCGCGGTCCTGACCCAGCCGGAAATACTCCATCGCCGTGCTGTAGTCGCCTTCCTCGTAATACGCCTTGCCGATGCCGATGAGCGCGGGCGAATAGTTTCCGGCCTTGCCGAGGATATCCTCCCACTGCGCCTTGACGGCGGCGTATTCGCCCTCCCGGTGGGCAATGACCGCGCCCTGCACCTCTTCGCCGAAGGCGGTGCGCGAAAAAACGGTGAGGTTGTTTTTGCTGCTGTCGAGCACCAGGATGTCATGCCCCATCATCTCGATGGCGGCCGGCGACTGGAAGGTACCCGCCTGGTTGCCGATGCCGCCGAACACGCTGATGACGCTGCCGTCGTCGCTGTACTGAAAAATCCGCCCGCGCTGGTAATCGAGGACGTTGATAAAGCCCTCCTCGTCATAGCACACGTCGGTAAATTTCGTTTTGACGATGGTGCCTTCCACCTGCACGCTGCCCAGATCCCCGAATTTATAGTCAAAATCCGGGTGCAGCCCCGGGCTGGTCGGCATAACGTCGTCGCCGGAGGGATTGATCTTGCTCAGCTGCCGGGTGTCGGTTTGGGTCAGCAGGGTGGTGGTGTACATGAATCCGTTTTTATCGATATCCACGCTGGAATACTCGATGGACACATAGTTGGCGGTCTTGGCCCGCTGCTCATCGGTGAGGAAGTTTTTCCAGAACCGGTCCATCAGCAGTTCAAAGGTGACCTCGGTTTCGTTGGCGGCGAAATAGCCCTCGAAGCCGCCGTCCGGGTTGTACAGGATCAGCCCCTGATAGGTATTGCGGGACACCACATACACATAGTTGTTATGATCCACCACCACACGGATGGGCAGATAGTCGATCGCGTTATACTGCACGCTGCCGGACGGGCGGGTGAATTCCTTGCGGTAATTGCCTTCCTGGTCAAACACCACCACCCGCTTGTTGTCGGTGTCGGCGAGATAAATCAGCCCGTCTTCCGCCACAAAAACGCCGCTCGGGTTGTTGAAGGTAAGGGTGGGCTCCGGCCCGTTTTCCGGCGGGATCAGCGTATCGATGGCCCGCACGAGGCGATAGCTCTCGTCCAGGATCAGCAGCCGGTTGTTTCCCGCATCGACGATATACACCTGCCGGTTATCGTCCACAAACACGTCCTGGGGATTTTCGAGCTCACCGGCGCCCATGTCCTGCCCCAGATACACCGCGGACGGTGTATAGCAGGCGGGCATCTCCACCGGGTTGCCCCAGAAATCAAAGCTGTAATTCGCATACGGCGTCACGGAGGCGGACGCCGGCAGGCATACACAGACGGCGAGCACCGCCGGCAGCAGCAGGCAAAGGATTTTTTTGGCCAACTGGAATCCCTCCGTTTATTCGAGAATATACAGGGCGAGGCCGCCTGCCGGCAGATCCACCGGCAGGGTGTCGAGCGCTTCACCGAGCAGGATTTCCTCCCCGGTATCCAGATCCGGACGGGACACCCGCCGAACCGTTTTCAGCGGCACCGCCGTCTGCAGCGGCTCCCGGTCCTGCCGGTTGACCGCCGCGACAACCGTGCGTCCGGCGTCATCGGTAAAGGTGGACAGGAGCAGCGGCGCATCGGGCAGCGCGGCAAAAACCGCGCTGTCGGCCAGCTTACTGCAAAAATACAGGTCGCCGAGCGTCTGGTTCGTAGCCGGCTTCGGGCTCAGTCCCGCATGGTGCAGCTCGCCCGGCTGCATGCCGAGCAGATACTGTCCCGCCGCCATCACCTGCGCATTGATCGCGCTGGTCTCGTCAAACAGGGCAGCCGGCCGGCCCTCCCGGTCGGTGATGGTGCCGGAGGAGGTCCAGTAGCACAGCCACCGGCACCCATACGCCAGGCCCGCGTTCATCTGCAGGCGCAGCCGGCCGGCGGTCATTTCGCCTGCGTTACCGTCATAGTCGGAGCCCTGAAAATAAAACCACAGCGGTTTGCCGGTTTCCACCGCGCGTTTGCGCAGATAGCCGAGATCCCGCCACAGAAAGCTGCGGTCCCAGTCCGGCTCCGGGCCGCTGACGGCATATTCGTAATAATCCACCGCCAGCACATCGGGATCCACCCGGTCAATGAGCGTATCCACCATTTCCTTCCAGAGCCCGTTGCCCCAGGTATACGGCCCATAGCTCGGCAGCAGATTGATAAACGACAGGCTGCCGGGATCTGCCGCGTGCATCCAGTCCTGCCGCTGTTTCATCATGGTATAGTACGGATCCTCGTGAAGGGGTTCGTCCCAGTTGGAAAAGCCCATCACCTGCGGGTGATCGAGATACGGCGCCACCGCCGCGGAAAATTCCGCTTCGGTAACCGGGGCATACTGGTCTCCGGCACCGGTGACCCCGTCGTTATCCATCAGGATCGTGGAGATGCCGTATTTTTCGCATTCCTCCAGGAACTCCTCCACATACAGCGATTCCTCCGCCCACCACAGCAGGCAGTTTACCCCGGCTTCGGCATGGGCTTTCACGGCATTGCGCACATAGGAGCGCGCTTCAAGCACGCCGAGGTCCACCATCGCCGCCACATAAAAGGTGTCGGCGAAGCCCGCCGGTTCTGCCGGCGGCTTCGCTTCGGGTGCGGATGTCACCGGTGCAGCGGAGGACGATCCGCTGCCGGAGGACGGCGCCGCAGGCCCGCAGCCGGTCAGGACGGCGAGCAGTAGGGTCAGCAGCAGCGCCGCCGGACGGCGGACGGATTCCTTCGGCACGACGGCACCCTCCCTTCGGATCGGCAGATATTATTCGAGTATAAACAGCTGCAGCGCGCCGGGGGCGAGCTCCAGCGACAGGGTCTGCGCCGCATCGCTGACCGGCGTTTCTTCGCCGGTGTTCACATCCAGCGCAGACACCGCATAGCTGTCGAGCAGCTGCACGGTATCGCTCACCGCCTCGGTGCAGTGGCGGTTGACCGCAACGACATAGGTCCGGTCGGTGTCATCGGTGAAGGTCGACAGGATCACGTGCGAGGACGGCAGGCCCGCGAACACCGCGCTGTCGGCCACGTCGTCGCAGTAAAACTGCTCGGCCAGGCGTTTATTGGTTTCCTCCGTTTTGGCCAGGCCGGCGTGATACAGCTCACCCGGCTCCTTATCCAGCAGATAGCTGCCCACCGTTTTCACCCGGGCGTTGAGCGCTGCGATCTCATCCGCGTTTTTCACCTTGAAGCCGCGCTCATCGATGACGCTGCCCTCGGAGGTCCAGTAGCACAGCCAGCGGCTGCCGTACGCCAGGCCTGCGTTCATCTGGAATTCCAGCTGCGGCACCGTCAGATCGCCGCCGTTCTCCCCGGTGTGGTCGGTGCCCTGGAAGTAAAACCAGAGCGGCGTATCCGTTTCAATCGCCTTCATGCGCAGATAGCCGAGATCCCGCCAGAGGAACGAGGTATCCAGGTCGGCATCCCTGCCGTTGAGGCCGAATTCGTAATAGTCCACCGACAGCACGTCCGGCTGCACCCGCTCGATGAGGGTGTCCACATGCTCCTTCCACTGCCCGTTGCCCCAGGTATACGGACCGTAGCTCGGCACCAGGTTGATGAACGAGAGCATGCCCGGCGCGTACTTATGGGTCCAGTCCTGCCGCTCCTTCATCATGGTGTAGTACTGATCCTCATGGAACGGTTCGTCCCAGTTGATGAAGCCGACCACCTGCGGGTTATCAAGATAGGGGGTGATTTTTTGTTTGAATTCCTCTTCGGTAATCGGCTGCCAGTTCTCCGACGCGCCGCTGATGCTGCCGTTATCCATCAGGATCGTATAGATGCCGTATTTGGCGCATTCCTCCAGAAACAGCGAGCTGAACTGGCTTTCCTCGGTGTACCACAGGATCATGTTGACCCCGGCCTCCGCGTGGTTCTGCACCACCCGCTTGACCTGCGCCTCGGTGTTGATGGCACCGAGCCCTATCGACGCCGCCACCCAGAAGGTATTGTCCCAGGTGACCGTGCGTTCCTGCGGGCCGCTGCTTTCCGGCACGGGCGCATCATCCGACGCCGTTCCCGTGTCCCCGCAGCCTGCGAGCATCGCTGCCGCCAGCAGCAGCGCGCCGATTCGGAGGGCCAGGCTCGTTCTTCTTTTCATGCTAAACCAACCTTTCTCATGGTTCCGCCGACCGGGATTCCAGCCGGCTTTTTGCGGTCCGCCGCAAGAGGTTTCGGGCACTATTGGATAAAATGGCACACAGGAGAACAAACTATTTATGTATTTATTATAAAAAGAACCCCTCTTATCGAAAATGCGTATATTTGGATGTATCGGGCATATTTTGTCCTGTATTTTCAGATTGCCAGCGGCACTTCCGACCCTCAAATGGAGAAATTTTTATCGTGTTGTGTGTTTTATTGTCTTTCCGCCCTGACAGGATGGACGGACTTTTTTCGGGAAATATAGACAAGCTGCGGGCCATTGCTATGGCCCGCAGCACAGAAAGCCGGTCGGCTTGATGCGTCAATATCCCTCCGCTTTATCCCGCGCCGCGCGGCGGACGGCGTTGCGCTGCCGCGTGAGCGCCGCGCTGGGGGTGATGCCGAGGTATTCCTTATAAATCGCACAGAAATGCTTCCGGTCTTTAAAACCGAAGCGGTTGCAGATTTCCTCCACGGTCAGCTCGCCCTTGCTGCCGGTAATCAGGTCCTGCGCACGATGGATTTTGATTGAGTTGATATAGGCGGTCATCCCTACCCCGAACAGCTTTTTGAAATACTTGCTGAAGTAGCTCGGGCTGTATCCGAAATAGGCTGCAATGGTCGGCAGATCCACGGCGTTCAGGTTCTGGTCGATATATTCCAGGATACGGGAGGACAGATCACTCGACGGCACGTCGCCCGCCGTCTGGATATGCCGCACGATGCGGATAAAGATCAGGTGGA
This sequence comes from uncultured Oscillospiraceae bacterium, assembly GCA_900553255.1. GTDB lineage: Bacteria > Bacillota > Clostridia > Oscillospirales > Acutalibacteraceae > UMGS1591. Next base: position 61,359 of record USCI01000002.1, read on the forward strand.
GCAGGTTCTGGATCGCCAGCTGCGAACCGGCTTCTCCCATCTCGTATTCACGGCGGATCTTCTGAAAGTAATCGTTGGCTTCAAGCAGATCCTGCCCCTCCAGGCACACAAGGTTGGGTACATAGGACAGCGAAAGATGGAAGGTTTTCTCCAGCTCTTCGATCAGACCCTGGAAAATGTCGCTGCCGAACAGGCAGTTGAGCATCTCAAAGCCCGCCTCCATACGGAAGGTATGCGAATCCCCCGGCCGCATGAGGATAATGTTCCCCTTGCGCACCGGGCAGGTGACGCCGTTGATGATCTGCACCGCCTCGCCCGCAAGTACATACGACAGCTCCATAAATTCATGGGAGTGCATCGGCTCCACGAGCACCCGCGAGTTATACGGCATATTGATCGTGACCTTGATCTCCCGCTGGTCGATCTTCCAGTCGTTGTTGCTGTAAATCCGCATGGACGCGTCTCCCCTCCGCATAATATCGCTGTATTTTTTGCCTTATTCCAAAATGTATACTTTTTTATACACTTTATAGCGCTTCGCAGACGGGATATTTATTATCAGAAATAAATAAATTACTTAAATTGAGTCCGTCGGATTCCACAGGATTCCGGTGCGGCAGCCGGCAGCCGGCGCCGTCCGGGAAGGTATACCATGTTGGATGCCGTTTTTCAACATTTTGGAGCAATTTGGCAAAAAACCTCTGCCATTCCCGCGGCATGCCGCAATCGGAGAGCAAAAAAGTTCCCGTAAATTATAAAAAGCACCTTTGGGGGAATTTCTGACGGGTGCTGCACATAAAAACGAGAGCAAAATACTTCACAGATAACAAATACCGGGCATTTTCGTTTGTTCCGCCCTCCTTTATAATGAAAAAAACCGAGTGTATCCGGGAATTGTTGTGAAAACCCCACAATGACCCACCCTCACACAAAACGAGAAGGAGCGTGGCCTTAATGGACAAGACCAGACGTTTTCAGCAGGACGTGTTTTACATCTCCACCTTCAACGCCATCAGCAGCGAGGAACACATGCGCGCGCAGCTGCAGCATCACAAGGATACCGGCTTCAATCTGGTGGAATTCACCTTCAAGGAACGGGAAACGGTGCTCCGGGCGCTGCCCATTTGTGAGGAGCTGGGACTGAAATCCATCGTGCAGGACAAGGATTTCGGCGGCATCGGCTTCGAGCAGGACAAGATTGTGGTCACCACCGACGAGGCGGTACAGCGGGCCGTGGAACGCTACGCCCCCTTTAAGGAGGTGCTCGGATTCTACGTGTGGGACGAGCCCGCTTTTGAAAACTTCTCCACCTGCCGGGACACCATCAACCGTTTCCGCCGCTTTGCGCCCGACAAGCTCGGTTTCACCGTCATGGTGCCGAGCTACGGCATCTACGCCTGGAAGGCAAACGACAACTGGACCGGAGACGTGCCGCTCGAGGAGCGCCCCTATGCCAAATACGTGCGGCAGTACATCGAGGAAACCGACTGCGACGTCGTGTCGGTGGACTATTATCCCTTTGCGGTCAGCAAGGAAGCGCGGCTGATCGAAAACGACATGTGGCGGGATATGGGGTGCGTGCGCAAATACGCCAAGGCGGCCGGGCGGCCGTTCTGGTTCTATTTCCAGGGCAAATGGGATTTCCCGGCGAGCGACGACGTGGGCGGCATCGGCATGACCTACGAAAAGCTGGCGGTGCAGGCCTATGCGGCGCTGGCCTACGGGGTCAAGCAGCTGAGCTATTTCACCTCCTCATCGCTGGTGTCGGTGACCACCGACGCGAAAGGCCCGCTGTACGAGGAGGTCAAGCGGCTCAACCGCAAAATCATGCACCTGGGCACCTTCCTGCTGCACAAGGACAGCGACGTGATCTGCCATACCGGGCTGCCGGAAGAACTGCGGCAGGCGTATTTCCTCGACCGGCCGGAGGACATCCCCTTCGTGCGCGAGATGCCTGCACACCTGATCGCCGGCACCTTCACCGACGGCACCGACGTCAAATACCTGATGCTGTCCAATAAGGATTTTGAAAACCCGGTGTCCGGCGGGCTGCGGCTTGACGACCGGTATGCGGTTTCGGTGTTTGACGACGAGGACGGCACTCTCAAGCCGATCGGCTGCACCGACCGCGCCGAAGTGGATCTCGCGCCCGGCGAAGGCCGGCTGTATATCCTCCATCCCGCCGGCTGAGAAAGGGGGAGGCGTTGTGAAAAACCAGACCACAAAAGCCCCGGATGTGCTGGCCTTCGCGGCCGAACAGCTGGACAGCTACTGGTGCCGGATCTGCGGTGACGGCAGTCACGCACAGGTCACACTGCGGGTGGACCCCGCTGCCTGCCCGTCCGTGGAGGATCCCGCACTCGACGACGCCTATGCGGTGGAAATCCAGCAGGGCATCGGCTTCATCGCCGGAAGCAATCCCCGCAGCGTACTGCTCGGGGTATACGCCTTTCTGCAGGCGGTGGGCTGCCGGTTCATCCGTCCCGGCCCGGACGGGGAAATCCTGCCGCAGCTGGCCGCAGGGCAGATGACCGCGCATTTTGCGCGCCGCGCGGACTACCGCTACCGCGGGTTCAGCATCGAAGGCGCGGTCAGCCGGGAGAACGTTTACGCGATGATCGACTGGGCGCCGAAGCTTGGTTATAATCTGTATTTCATCCAGTTCCGCGAGGCTCACGTGTTCTTTGAGGAATGGTACACCCACGTCTACAACGAATTCCTGCCCGCCGCACCGTATACCGTGGAGGAGTCCCGCGCTATCGTTGAGGAGCTGGGACAGGAGATCCGCCGGCGCGGCATGCAGTATCACGCGATGGGGCACGGCTGGATCTGCGAGAGCATCGGCTATCATTCCACCGGCTGGCACGCGGCGGACAACAGCGCCATCCCGGACGACGTGCGCCCGCTGCTCGCCGAGGTGGACGGAAAACGGGAGTTTTTCGGCGGTATCCCGGTGAACACCAACCTGTGCTACTCCAATCCGGAGGTACAGCGCCGGCTGGTGGAGGAAATCGTCGGCTACGCCGCCGAGCATCCCGAAAAGGAGATACTTCACATCTGGCTGGCGGACAACTTCAACAACACCTGCGAATGCGGGGAATGCCAAAAACTCCGTCCGGCGGATTTCTATGTGCGCATGCTCAACGAGGTGGACCGCCGGCTGACCGAACGCGGGCTGCCCACCCGCATCGGCTTCCTGCTCGGATACGATCTGCTGTGGACGCCGCTCAAGGAGCGCATTCAAAACCCCGAGCGCTTTCTGCTGCTGTTCGCCCCGATCACCCGCTCCTACCGCGAACCGTATCTGCAGGACGGCGAGACGGTGGATCCCGAACACGAGACAAACGACATCCCCTATGTCCGCAACCACCTGATCCTGCCGGAGAACGCACACCAGAACCTGCGCTTCCTGTTCGACTGGCAGCGGCAGTTCGGCGGCGACTGCGCGATTTTTGAATACCACATGATGTGGGACATCCACAAGGATTACGCCCAGATGAATCTGGCCCGGGTACAGTTCCGGGATGTCGAGCTGCTCCGGGATATGGGGCTCAACGGCTACATCAGCTGCCAGCTGACCCGCTCGTTCTTCCCCTCCGGGCTGTGCAACACCCTGCTTGGCCGCAAGCTTTTCGACCGTTCTCTGTCCTACGAAGAAGCGGAACGCGGCTATTTTCAGGACGCCTACGGGGAGGGCTGGGAGGATGCCCGCGCGCTGCTGTGGGACATCTCGAACGGCTTTTCCTGGAGCTACAGCCGCGGAGAACTGCCGGTGGTCAATCCGGAGACGGCGGCGCTGCTCAAGGAAACCCCGGCGAAGCTGTACGCCTGGCAGGACCGGCTGCGCGCCCGCATTGCGCGGGAGACGGTGCCGGCCAGACAGAAAATGTGGCTATTCCTGCTTGAGGCAACCGAGGTATACGCCGAGCTTGCGCTGGTGCTGTACAACAAGGCAAGCGGCCTGCCCACCGAGCAGGTCAAGGCCCAGTTCGAGCTGTTCCGGCAAAACCTCTGCCGCCGCGAAACCCGTCTCCAGGAGGTATTCGACCTGTGCTCCTTTGTGCTGATCGTCAACACCATCATCAAGAAGGAAGACGAGGCCGCAATCGGTTTCGATGAAAAAGCCATCTGAGAAAATACGGAAAATAGGAGAATCCCTATGGAGCTGACATATCACGATTACTACCGGCGGGTAACCGGCTGTTTTACCGGCAAATGCGTAGGCGGCACCCTCGGCATGCCGTTTGAAGGCGAGGAACGCACCCTCGACCTGACCTATTACGATCCCGTCCCGACCGAAATGCTCGCCAACGACGACCTGGATCTTCAGGTGGTCTGGCTTGAGAGCGTACGGCGGTTCGGCCTGCCGGTGCACCGGCGCTACCTGGCGGAATCCTGGCTGGACAACATCCGGATGGTCTTTGACGAATACGGCGTTGCACAGCGCAACCTCCGCAAGCGGCTGTATCCGCCGCTCAGCGGCGCCTACGACAACAAATTCGGCGCGGGTATGGGCGCGATCATCCGCAGCGAGCTGTGGGCGTGCCTTTGCCCGGGGGATCCTGCGCTCGCCGCCGCGCTCGCACGGGAGGACGCCTGTGTCGACCATTACGGCGACGGGGTGGACGCCGCCTGCTTCTGGGCGGCGGTGGAAAGCGCCGCCTTTACCGAGCACGATCTGGATACGCTGCTGCGTACCGGGTTCCGTTATCTGCCGGAAGGACGGCTGCGCCGCGCGCTGACCGACACCGCTGCCTGGTGGGCCCAGTGCCGTGACCCGCTCACCGTACGGCAACGGATCGTGGACAAATACTATGTGCAGAATTTCACCGACGTTTCGCTCAACCTCTCCTTTATCCTGCTGGGCTGGCTGGCCGGCGGCGGGGATTTCGGCCGCTCGCTGTGCACCGCGGTGGGCTGCGGGTTTGACACCGACTGCACCGGCGCTTCGCTGGGCGCGCTGCTCGGCATCCTCGATCCCGACGGCATCGGGGAGGAATGGACCCGCCCGATCGGCAGCCGGCTGGTGCTGTCGGGCAGCATGGTAGGCATGCACGAGGTCGGCACCATCGGCGAGCTCTGCCAGCAGATCGCCGCACTGAGCCTCGAGGTGCAGAAATACTACTCCTCCTGCGTCCAAACGACCGGCGCACCGGAATTTCCCGCCTGGGCCCGTCACACCGCCCCACCCTGGAAGGACACCCCCGACGGCATCATGCTCGAGGACGGCTACGACACGCAGGAGAGCGTCGTCGCGCTGACGCCGGTATATGCCGTGCTGCGGCATCCCGCCGGTACGGCGGTCCCGCCCGGCGGCAGCTGCCGCTATTCCCTGCGGCTGCGCGGCCTGAAAAACGGCGTCTCATCCGCCTGCACACTGGATCTGCGGCTGCCGGACGGATGGTGTGTGCAGCCGCAGACCCGGGACATCCGCCTGTCGGGGGACGCGGATACGGTGGTGGAGTTTACCGTCACCGCACCGGCAGGAGGCAAAAACGTCTATTATACCCCGCTGGATATCCGGCTGACCGGCGCCGAAGGGCACGTCCGGCTGACCGCAGGCATCGCCACCGCCATCAGCTGGCTGCGGCGGCCGCTGTCCGCGCCGCTTGCGGAAAAACCCGATATGACCATGATGGCCGGCGCCGAACGCATCGACGTGGGCGGCCATTTCCAGAGCGTCCCCGCCGGGCGGCAGCTGCTGGCGCTCGAGCTCAAAAGCGGCATGCGCATCGCCGACGCCATCCTCATCGCCGAGGGCACCCGCGCTATGAGGGTCTGGCTCGACGGGCGGCTGGTAGCGCAGGGCGACGGGGACTATTATGTCCCCGCGTACCACCGCGGGCCGGCGCGCGCCCGTGTCGAGCTGCAGCCGGTCTGGCAGACGCTGATGGTCGAGGTGGACGACGGCCCCGCCGGCGAAATCTTCATCGGGTTCGGCAAGCCCTACGGGCTCGAATGGGTGGAGGAGCTGGAATGGCGGCTTCCTGAAGAGATTTCTGTCCCCGCCCAGGTGATTCAACCCGTCCCGGTGCCGAAGGAGGTCCCGGTATGCGCAGGATAAACGGCATCCTTTCCGCCGCGGCGCTGTGTTTCTGCCTGTGTGCAGCCGGCTGCCAATCCGGCAGTGCACCGGAATCCGCAGCCGGCGGTGGGGATTCGTCCATGTCAACAGACACAGCCCTGTCCGGCCCGCAAACCGGCACGGCCGGAACCACCGGCAGCACTTCCTCTGCACCGGCAGACAACACAACCGGCTCCGGGACCACCGGCAGCCAGACCGTCCCGCCGGGTTCCGGAACAGGGGAGGAACCGCCGACGCAGCGTCCCTCCGAAACGCCGTCCACCGAGCCGGAGCCCGCGCTGACCTACACCCAGCCGGACGCCAACGGCAACCAGGCCGGGTTTCTGCTGTCCACCTTCATGGCCTTTGACGGCGACACCGTCCCTTCCAAAAACCAGCGGATCGTGCGCAATACCCGGGACGCCGGGATCAACCTCATCGAGGTGACCTGGCTGAGCACCGAGACGTCGATCCTTGCCGCACTCGAGGCGGCGGACACCGTCGGCGGCATTGGCCTGCTGGTGCAGAATGCCCGCGGTGTCAACGACAGCGGCACCAATCTGGGCGGCATCGGCACCTCGCACCTGCCCAAAGCCATTACCGAGGCGGAGGTGGCCGCGTGGGTTGACAGGACCAAGGGCTACAAGAGCCTGTACGGCTACTATGTCTGGGACGAACCGGGCACCGAAGGCTTCGCGGACTGCCGCACGCTCACCGATCTGTACCGCCGGCTCGCGCCGGACAAAATGGCGTATTCCTGCATTGTGCCGAGCTACGGCGCCTACCGCTGGCCGACCGGATATCCGGCGTATGTGGATGAATACCTGCGCACAGTGCAGCCGCAGGTACTTTCGATGGATTACTATCCCTTCCTGTTCCAGAGCAGCATCAAAACCACCAGCGACCTGTGGCGCGACCTCGGTTATCTCCGCAAAAGGGCGAAGGAAACCGGTATCCCGCACTGGCACTATTTCCAGGCTATAAACGGCTCGGATTCCCTGACGGTGGAGCAGATCCGCGTGCAGATGTCCGCCGCGCTCGCTTACGGTGTTAAGGGGCTGAGTTATTACAACTCCTGGAACTCGCTGACCAACACCGACGGCAGCCCCACCGCGAACTACGAGGCACTCAAGACGATCAACTGGCAGGCCCGGCGGGTAGGGGATCTGCTGTACGACAAGCAGAACATCGCGATCCATCACACCGGCCTGTCCGCCGGCTACGACAGCACCTATTATCTGGATCCGCTGTCTGCATCGCCCTACATCGCCAGCGCGCCGGATAATCTCATCATCGGCGTCTTTTCCGACGGGGACAACATTTACCTTGCGATCGCGAACAAGGATCACACCGCCGGCGTGTCCGGCAGCGTTGCGCTGAAATACGAAACGCCGCTCGCGCAGTTCCTGCCCGACAGCGGCGATACTCGAGCCCTCGGCACCGGCAGCCGCCTTTCCCTCTCGCTGGAAGCGGGCGGCATTGCAGTTTACGTGCTGGGCTGAACAAAGCAAAAAGACCGGAGCGGAAAGCTCCGGTCTTTTGATTTATTCTCCGCCGGGATCAGCCGCGCTGCACCGTCAGGCGGATGCCGCCGTGGATGCCGCTGTCGATCAGGTTATACGCATCGGTCCAGCGCTCACCGGTCATGACAAAATGCTCCGGGCCGTAGGACGTATCGTACAGGGGGACGAGATGCAGCGGGCCAAAGGTGTTGCGGCGGGTGCCCACCAGTTCCACCGTCAGCCGCTGCCCCTCCCGCAGCGCCTCGGTGACGTCCGCTTCATACGGCTCCCAGCCCACCCGGTCGAGCAGCCGGCCGTCGGCATACACCTTGAACAGCGCACCGTGGAAGCTCTCCGGGGACAGCGTAATCCGGTCGCCCGGCGTCAGTTCCAGTCCGGACGGCAGGCCGGCGGGCAGCTCATAAAACACGCTGCCGGTATAAAACGGCAGGCGGTAATCCGCGAGATTGCCGAAACCGATGCGCTCCGGCAGGGCGGTGAGCGTCTTCCTGACGCCGTCGAGCGCCACGCCGAACCGCCCGAGCAGGTACACCGCCTCCACATTGCTCGTGCGCCGGAACGCCGTTTTGACCGTCACCACATTCCGGCCGGGACGGAGCAGGGAAGGTTCGAGGGGCATGCGCTTAAAGGCGATATCCACCCAGAACCGGCCGGGGTCCGGGCAGTGCAGCGGTGTGCCGTTGAGCCGGTATTCGTTCCTCTCCGGCCGCTCGGCCGCCAGCGTCAGCGGCCCTTCCGGCAGCTCGTCGACAAAAAATTCGTATTCCAGCTCCAGTTCACCGTACACCTCGGCGTCAAAGCGCTTGGCGTACCAGGGCTGCAGCATCCCGCCGCCGCGGTGCTCGATGCCGACGAGATCCCGCACCGCCGCATCCACCCGGAGCACCTCCTGCGCCGGCTGCCATTCGCCGCCGCAGAACCGCCAGCGCGCAAAATCCAGCACGCAGGGGGTCTCCTCGCTCAGGCGGTACGCCACCGGCTCCCGCAGCACCACCTCTCCGGCGGGCCGCCGCTTCTCCTGCGGCGCGGCCGCTTCCGGCGCCGGCAGCAGCACAAAAGCCCGCGACCCGGCGGCATACAGCGAGGTGGAGATCTCCACCAGGCCGTCCCGGAAACGGGCCTGCGGCACGGCGTACCGCTTGCCGGTACGCAGATCCCATTCCTCCACCGCCGACGCGCCGCCGGCGTCCAGCGTCACGGTGACCTGCTCCCGCGGGCGTTCCCGGTCGGTATTCAGCACCACCGCAATCCGGCAGCCGGCCGCTTCGCACAGCCGCACCCGGCAGAACACCTGCGGGTCGGGTGTACCCTGCCCGGTGGAGACCGCCGTATGATACGCCGTAGCCCGCTGCACCGCTTCGGCCGCCGCCTCCGCCGGCACCGTGACCGCGCCGGCATGCGCGGCAAGCGCCGACGGCACGTCCGACGGCTCCGCATTGAGATACGCCGGCGGATCCCCCGCGAAAATCACCGTTCCTCCCGCCTCCAGGAACGCGCTGAGCAGCGCGGCGGTGGAGGGGCGCATCGTAACCATACCGCTGACCACCACCACGCGGTAGGCCGCCCGGCCCACCCGCAGCACCGGCCGGCCGCCGGCCGTCTGCTCCACGGCGGCAAGGCGGGAAAGCATTTCCTCCTCGCCGTAATCAAAGTCGATCTGGCGGCCGGCGAGCTGCCCGAACAGCTCCGCATACTGCCGCTCGAGCGCGGACGCCGCCGGATCCGCGCTGTATATCCAGTTGGCCCAGCCGGCATACGCCTGGCACCAGACGCTTTCAATCGGGTTGAGCACCAGCACGTCGCAGGCCGGCTCCCCCTCGCTCATGAGCACGCCGAAACGGGCGAAATAGCTCTCCACCAGATCGTAATCCGCATACCACGGGGACTGGTGCAGGATACTGGCCGGGTAATCCCGCTTGGCTTCGCCCTCCATCGTATACCACGACAGGTGCGGGCAGCGCACGTTCACCCCGAACAGCGCCTGCCAGTCGCCCACCGCCTTATGCGAACGGAAATCCATCTGCCAGCCGGTGCAGCCGTACAGCTCGGACAGCCGCCAGGGCTTGCCGCACTGCCGGGCGGCGGAATCCAGCTGCTTGGCGACCCACCAGCACCGGTTGCCCTCCCCGAGCACGTCGATGCCCGGATAGCCCATATGCTCATAAAACCGCATCAGCGAGCCGTTGGGCACCGTCTGGTTGACCAGCGAATCCTCATGCAGCACATGGCCGGTGAACACCATCCCGTTTTCCCGGCACCACCGGTCGATCGGCTCGGCGAACCGCTCGACAAACAGGCTGCAGCACAGGTCGATATAGTCCCGCTTGACCGGCGCCACCGCGCGCCCCTCCGGCCGGTAAAACAGCTCCGGCAGCTTCGGCACCGGGTCATAGCCGTACCGCTTTTCAAACTCCGCGAACAGGTCGTCGGTATGGGAGACCGAGCACTTCATCACCCCGTCCTCCACCCGCCGGTCATCCAGCGTATGGCCGCGGTGGGGCTCGTCGGTAAAAATGCCCTTTATGCTGCGGCCGAGGCGGTCCCCGCAGCGCTTTTTGTATTCCTCATGGGTCAGCTCCATAAACCGGCGAACGGCGGCGGTGCTCATGGTGTCGATATAGGTGGTGCCGTTATAGGTGCTCGAACAGGGATCCGGCTCCACGGTGAAGCACAGGATTTTCGGTTCGCCGGGGCCGTCCAGCGCCGCGGCCGCCGCGGCCGGATCCTCCCCGGGCTGCAGCTGCCGGCAGGCGTAAAGCGCCAGCCCGTCCAGCCGGGCGGCAAAAACGCACACCGCCGCATCCGTCCACGCAAAACGGGCCGGATCCATCTCCGCGAGCACCAGCGATTTCATCCGGTACTGCGGCTCCACCGTTACCTTGCCGCCGGCGCTGCCGCTCGGCCAGCGGTCCTCATCGTACAGCCACGCCTCCATGCCCAGCCGCTCGCCCTCGTCCGCGACCGCATTGATGAGGTCAAACCACTCGTCCCCCAGATATTCGGTCGCCAGCCCCGCACGGGAATGCATGAAAAATCCGCCGAAGCCCATTTCCTTGAGGACATGCACCTGACGGAGCAGCTCCTCCTTTTCCAGCTCGCCGTTCCACGACCAGAACGGCTTGCCGCGGTACGCCGCGCCCGGCTGTGCAAACCGGCCGGCCAGCTCCTGCCGACTGCTGTTTTCACGTTTCTCCATCACCGACACCCCTTTTCCGGTTATCTGCGGTCATTATACCCGATCCGCTCCCCGCCGGCAATCCCGTATCGAGTACAAATGGGTGGTCTTTTTGGGGGGATGCGGCATATGCCGGGGCAGGGAGTTGCCCGTTCTTGTACCTTTTCGATCACAAAACGTGAATTGTTTGCGCATCGTAAAGAGGGATATTGACTTTTCGTATTACGTATATTATATTGTTGTCAGGACATAAAGTGAGGTGATAATTTGAGTCCGAGTACCGGGAGACCGCCTTCCAACAACCCAAGGCAGTGGACAGTCGAAACACGGTTGACCCGCGAAGAGCTCGAAAAGCTCGATTTCTGCTGCCGGGAAACCGGAAAGACGCGGTCGGAGGTCATCCGGGAGGGCATTGACAAGGCCTATGCCCGCCTGAAGGCTTCCGCAAAAAAGTGATTTTTGATTGACAAAAAGGGCCCTCGGAGTTTCTTAACTAAAAGTCTCCGATGGCCTTTTTTGATGTGTTGTGAAATTATTTTGCAACACCAATATTTATCTTGACTTTTATGCGTATAATAATCTATTATATAGATGCGCATAAAAGTGAGGTGATGATGTGGCGCAGAAAAAGATTGGTCGTCCGCTATCCGGTGAAAAACCTCTGAAAGACCGTATTTTTGTTTTGGTTGATGATGAGACACAACAAAAGCTCGCGTTCTGCAAGCAGACGCTCAAGACCACAATCTCGGATGTTGTCCGCCGGGGAATTGACCGGATATATGATGACCTGAAAAAGTGAAGGAAGCGGCGCCTGGCTTTGTTAGCCAACACCGCTTTTACAAAATCCATCCCGGTTTTCCTGCGGAAAACCGGATTTATTTTTTCTGGGACAAGCGATCTTAAAACAGATCAATGAGCGCAAAAGCAGGGAATACATAGGACTTTTGTGTTTTTATGCTCACTATTTGTGAATTGTTTGCACATCGTAAAGAGGGATATTGACTTTTCATCCGTATAAAAATATAATAAATATACGGATAAAAAGTGAGGTGATGAATTGAGTCCGCGTACAGGAAGACCGCCTTCCGACAACCCAAGGCTGATGCGGGTGGAAACCAAGATGACCCGCGAAGAGCTCGAAAAGCTCGATTTCTGCTGCCGGGAAACCGGAAAGACGCGGTCGGAGGTCATCCGGGAGGGTATTGACAAGGCCTATGCCCGCCTGAAGGCTTCCGCAAAAAAGTGAAGGAAGCAGCGCACCCCCATCACAAAGAAACGCTGCTTCCCCCACACACAGCCGTTCCGAAAAAGAACCGGCCGTATAAATTATACACGATACGGCCAGTTCTTTCAAGGGGGCTGTGAAAACAAGGGGAAGGAGGATCTGCCAATGGATTCCCTGCTCAATGCCCTGTACAACGGTGAACTCGCCCCCGCCGATCTGGCGCCGCCGAAGGATCCCGAATACCGCGCCGCCGTCGAGAAACGGCAGGAGCTGACCAAACAGCTGCTGAGCGTGCTTTCGGCCGAAGACGCCGCGCGTCTCGACGATCTGGAAAGCATGTACGGGCTCGCCGGCCATTTTGAAAGCCGGCAGGCGTTCAGCTCCGGTTTTTGTCTGGGTATTCGGCTGCTGTACGAGGCCTTTACCGGACGAATCTCCCCCTGAACAGGAATGCCCGAAGCGCTTTCTTGTCAGCCGATCAGAAAACCGGCCCGCCGTCCCCAAAGGGACGGC
>USCI01000003.1 GCA_900553255.1 uncultured Oscillospiraceae bacterium
CTGCTTTGCTATACCCTTTTTGAATCATCTTTTTTCGCCACCACCATCCTTTTTGGGACTTGACTTCTAATAGTTAATCTTCCGCACAGGGGAAAGGGTTCATTGGGGATATTTATGTCCTTACTGTGCTGACGGTCAATCGTGCGAATCTGAATTCTGCTATGCAAGGTATGTGCCCTCCTTCAAGTACCTCTGTGTATACGGGCATATGGCAAAGCACAGTCCGCACAAATCCGTATCAATACCGGTTGCCTGCTTCATCCGCTGAACCTGTGTTTGTTTGCAGTCTTCCTTGCGTAAAAGTTCTTCCCGCCTGGTGCTGATATCCCATAACGTGCCAACCAACGCCTGAGCAGGGCAGCTCCTCACACAAACCGTACATCCGCCGCACTGGCTTTCGCGCACCGGTGTATCTGGAGGCAGCGCCGCATCAGTAAGCAGGCTGGACAGGCGGACGGCACTTCCATATTTTTTGTAACCAGCAGACAGTTCTTCGATCCAGCCAAGTCCCGCCTGTGTAGCCACTGTTTTATGCGGTAACGGCGTGCTCCAGTTCTCGTCCGGTTTAGTCACCTTCGTTGTATTCGCATACGCCTGATATCCGTTTTCCCGCAGATATTCCGCCCCGCACGATACGATATCATCCAACTGTGCATTCAATCTATAGTAGGCATCATAATACTCCTTTGTTGGTGCGACCTGCAAATCCCTCACTATATTCTTCGGAATGGGAACTGCAACCGAAATTCCTGTTCTCAGCTCCCCGTCCACAATGCTGGTCAGATCAGCAACACCTATCATCCGTGCGCCTCTGCCGGCCAACAGGGAAAACAGCAATTGCCTTAGGTTTTCCTCCTCAGTCATGCTTCCACCCCGCCTCGACACCTACACGTTCCGTTTTTTCGCCGTTATTTTTCTGCCGTAAAGAAAAACCGCCGGAACCCAAGGACAACCCCACCGTCTTTTCTCACCGAATAAATCGTTTTGGCTCTCTCCACAATCGCGTTTTCAAACTCTTCGCCACGCGCTTTTCCAAGAAAATTCAGGTAGGGCCGAAGCCTTGTACCTTTGACCCATTCCACCAACGCTTTGTGATTATCCAGACGATGGTAATATTTGGTTTCCCAAACATCGAAGGAAGAAGCGCAGTCCTCCAGAATATCGAAGTATTCAAGGGGGGTAAGCGTTTCGTTTGGCTGCAGCTTCACGTTTTCAATCCCCCATTTGGCTTCCGCGGCCACTTCGCTTATAAGCTTAAACAGAGGTTCTTCTCCATTCATGGGCATCTGAACAGCCAAAACGCCGCCTTCATTCAATTTGTCCATCAGCGCGGGAATGAGCGTATGATGGTCGGGAATCCACTGCAAGCAAGCATTGGAAAAAAGAAGATCGTATTTGCCTTCAAGAGCCCGAGCCTCGCAGAACTGGAATTTCATGCCGGGATGCTCTTTTTGCGCTCTCTCAATCATGCCGGGCGAATTATCAATCCCGACAATATCGGCGCACGGAAATACGCTTTTCAATACGGCTGTGCTGTTGCCTGGCCCGCAGCCGATGTCCACAATGGTTTTGGGATGGCTGCTTATGAGCCGCACTGCCAAATCCACAGCTGGCTGTGTTCGCTGATTTCTGAACTTCAGGTATTGGCCTGCATTCCAGTCCGCCATTTCAAGCACCTCATATTGAATAAACCGCCTTGCATATAAAGGTAAGGCGTATTATCAACCAAGCAAAAACAGATTCAACAAGCGTGTGGCCGCGGATGGCGGCAGGAGGGACTTCGTCCCGACAGCACTTTTTTCTGAAGAAGCGCCATAAGGTTCCTCATTCCTACTCGGCAAATTCAGATATATGGGGGTATTGTTGAGGCGATTTCACAGGCAAAACATTCGCAAAGGTGTTAATGTTTTGCCCATTATTTGGGGCACCTCGGTTTCTTAGTATCAAAATAGTATCACAGAAATAGAGGAAAAGCAACCTTTTCAAGCCCCACACAGCTCCGATGGGGCCGTTGAAATCGGTCTCAAATTGAACCCGATTTCGATCACCACACCCGTCAAAAATCAAAGGAGGCGGGCATGCCCGCCTTGATAACCGTCCTGCCTGGGGTTTCTGCTCTCCGAACATCCGATACAGCTATCCCTTCCTTGAACCTAAAACATCTAAGAGTAATCGCAAAATCCCTTATAATCCCGTCAGATAGATTAGTGCTGACCGGCCAGAATGACGCCTGCACGCCCGCCGAGGGTGATCTGCCAACTCAACTGCGAAGAGGGCACAATAAGCAACATCGTGTCCTCTTCGCAGTATGCAGAATGTCTGATAGCTTACCTTTTCCGGATACCTGTGCACAACAGCATGGGCAAGGTCGTTCTCGCACCTTGATTGCTCCTCGATCGATAGTTGTAGATTAAAAACAATCAAAGTGCAGTTCGTGGATGAAAATTAATAAAAAGTGCCCATTAAAGCAAGTTTTGGCTCTGCAATAGCAGGATTTGGCAAAGACAGCCGGTAAACCGCATGGTATAATGCAACCGAAACCGGACGAGGGCAGAACCCATGCGTATGGGCTGACGGCCGGGAATTTGGAAAGGAGCAACGGAGTATGAAGAAAAGCCTGGGGATTATTCTGAGTGTCGTTCTGCTGCTCAGCAGTTTGCTGACCTGTCTGTTTCTGCATGCTTCAGCGGAAGCCAAAAGCGTAACGCTCGAGGATTTTGACGGAGAGACGCATACTGCATCGATGACCTATCCCACCCCCGATTCAGCCGATTATACCGAACCCGAGACAGTGACAGATGAGGGGCTTGCCTTCGAGGGAAAAAGCTTAAAAATCCTGCTGCAGTATGTCAGCCCTGATACAAAGTTTACCTATAAGGTGGGAACGGATGCGACCTTCCCGGCAGACGCGGAAAAGCTGTATGTTTCATTCTGGATGAAGTCAGATGTAGACTGTGTATTCAAAATACAAATTCCGGATTTGAACTGGAACGGAGATAAATATTACCTGGTGGAAGTGCAGCAGGGCACGCATATGTATAATATCGATATAACCGACTGCGGCTTTCAAGGGACCCGGGGGATCATGATTAACAACTGGGGTGAATATTTTGAAACGGCGCCCGAACCATTTTCCGGTAATGCCTACCTCGATTCCGTGATCATCACCGACACCCCGCGCACGCTGCCGGGCGACGACACCAGTTCAGAGGAAAGCGACGTTTCGGACGTTACTTCGGACGTTACTTCGGATACAAGCAAACCGACCTCCTCCGCGGACGGCATTTTGATTACGGATTTTGAAGAAGGACAGCTGACGCCCAAGCCCGGCGCTTATATGGTGGAGGGTAAACACTTCGATCTGGTGACCGATCCAGTCTACAGCGGTAGCCGTAGCCTGAAACTGAATCTGAATTATGAAGGCAGTTGGACGAATCATCAATGGGTGCTGGAGCCGGCCACCCACGAGGACTGGTTCCGGTTCGAGAACGATACGCGATATCTATCGTTCTGGATGAGTTCGGATGTGGACTGTGTGCTGCGGGTCAATCTTCTAGGTGAGGACTGGAAGGATTATTCCTATCCGTTGGAAGTGAAGAAGGGCACTCGTTTTTATAACATCCCGCTCACGGAGTATCACTATTCTCTGCCTACCATCCGCGGTGTTATGTTCAATTTGAATGCCGATGATTATGAGGATTGGGACTCGGATGAGGAGGCACCCACATGGCAGGGCACGGCGTATGTGGATTCCATCCGGCTAACTGCCGAGCCGAGGGAGGAAACCTTCCCGTCGGAAGACACCTCCGATGCCAGCGGAACCTCGTCTGCGCAGGATATCCCCACAACGGGCGCGGAGATGACGATCCTTCCTCTGGCGCTGCTTGCTGTGGGCAGCGGTGCAATTCTGGTAATCCGCAAGAGAAAATAACGGATAATACATATAGGTTGAAAAGGGCAGGCAACCCCGCGTATTGGCGGGTTTGCCTGCCTGTTTTTTATCAAGGGCAAATTTGGCTGTTTACTGTCATTTTTCTTAGAATACAGCAGGAAATGTAATAACAATGCCATATTTTATCAAATACACGGGATGGCGTTTGTGCTAAAATAAAAAAAAGAAAGCGAAAAGATGATTTATAAAGTAAAAATTATACAATCTATTACCAGGGATGATGAAAATGCTGAGGACAACCACCTATCCGGAAAAGTGCGACGTACAGACACAGGAAGGCAGGCAGCCGGCGTATCGCCGTGAAATATCCTGCCGTCATCCGCTGTTCAATTTCAAATGCCAGAGTGACGGGGTAATTCTTGAAACGCTGCGGCCTTACGCCGCCATGCATGTGGATGCCAGTCATGCGGATATGCTTGAGCGGCTTAACGATTACGAAAATCGGGGCATCGACATTGTATTGCAGACCGAATACTGGGACAGCTTCCGGAGAGATTGGGTTGTGACTCCGGAAACGCTCGACAGGCTGCTGAGCACCTATCATCATATCGTGGTCGTGTCCATTGTGGAAATGTCGTGCTTTGATCTCAACGAAGTACAGATGGAGCGGCTGTTAGGGCTTGCTGCGGTTTGCCACCGCCACGGCGTGTATCTGCTGTGGGAGGATATGGGCTACCCCGACCGTAAGCATGTCTTTGCCAAAGCGGGAGAAGATCCCCGGTTTGTCGCCTTGCTCCGGTCCGCACCGGGTACAATCATTTTCCAGGATAAGGTCAACGGCTGGGGACAGTATCATCTTACCCGCAGTCTGGCGCTTGGCTACTGGCTGACAGGGCTTTCGCCGGCATGGGGAATCAACGTGGAAGACTTCTGGTGGTATGAACAGGGATATACATTTCTCTACGGTCCAAGCGAGGGGCGGGCGTATCACGACGCGCTGCGTCGGCGGTTTGGAGATTTTTTCCTCAATCTGGGCGTCACGCTGATGGAGTTCGGCTGTCCGGAGGCACTGATGGGGCAGATTCTGGCTCCGGCACTTCTGCAGGGCGCGTCGATTGTCAGCTTCGAAACGGAGGTCAGGATGATTGCCTATAAGGACACCCTGACCCCCTTGTTTCGGAGAGTGCTGCTTCCGCTACACCAAATGGCTCTCGAGGAAAAGATGATCTCTACGCGAGAACAGGTGCTGGATAAGATCAAAGCCGCCTATATACTGGATCAATGGGATTCGCCGCTGTATCGTGAGCCATCCGAGGAACCGTTTCTGAAGTTATACGCCCCGGACGAGGCGCTTGAAAAAGTAAAAAAAGACAATTCCAGCGGAAGTATTCTGCAGCGCAGCGGACGGTATTTTGTGATCCCGGTGGTGCCCGAGTTCGCCAGAGAAGAGGCGGAAAGGACGTTCCCCGAACTGTTGGATAGCCGGACGGTACCCGCAGATAAGCGGGCCTGGTTCGATAAACGGTATCCTGAATGCTTCGATACTGATGCCTGTGTGTTTCATGTCGGAGGGCACTGGCTTTTTTCCCATACGCTGGAGAACCGGTATGCGGTGCAGCATTTCCGCAGCATACCAGTCGGGAAGTGGAGAATCAGCGGGGATTTCGAGCCGCATACGTATATGGTTGGGTTTGAGCACGAGGATAACGTGAGGTTGCATCTGAACAATTTCCGGACCGATTCAGCCCAGGGCGTATTCAATAATCCCCGGTTCAGCGCACCAAACTATTTAAAGGAGTACATCAGGGACGAACAGTGCGCATTTATCGGAGAGAAACGCCGGACCCGGCTGACGGTGATGCCCGCGGGAAACATCCAGGTCGATGGCGGTGTAGTGACGGTCACGCCCGTGGAAAACGGCTGCATGCTTGAGATCGACCACAACGGTCCTGTAGAAATCCGGATTCAATAGTGGCCAGACAGGCGCGGAAAAGGAGTGTAACGATGGGACGCAGAATGGGATGGAAAGCAAAAATACTCAGCGGTCTGCTGACGGTCATACTGGTCTTGTCGGCGGCACCTGGCGACGCTGCAGCCGAAGACGGTGGGGCGAGCGGCCAGAGCGTGCCTGATCCGCAGACGGCATCCCCCGCGTCCTACGCGGTCTATCAGGAAGCATATGCCGGGCAAATCGGTTCGGGCCGAATTGAGATAGCGGCCGCGCAGGGCTTTGAAACATCCGATGAAGTCCGCGTCGAGCAGGATTACCTTGGGGAAGAGGGCGATAGCCTCTACACGCCGGAGGGTTCGACGGTTGCTTGGACTTTCACGGCGGAATCGGCGGGCTTGTATACCCTCAAAGTGCGGTACTGCCCTGTGGAAGGCAAAGGCGTAGACATCCAACGGGCAGTACTGATCAATGGAGATCAGCCCTTTGAGGAGGCAGGGAATCTCCTGTTCCCCAGGATATGGGTCAATGCTGTGGAGACATTTGAACAGGACATCTACGGCAACGATATCCGTCCTTCCCAGATAGAAGCGCCCGCATGGATAGAAAAAACCGTATACGACAGTGATGGCTATTACAGCGAACCGTTGGCGTTTTATCTGGAGGCGGGGGAAAATACCATCACGCTGAAAGCCGTCAACGAGCCGATGATGCTCGGCGCCCTGACTTTCGAGGCCGCACAACCGCTGTGTTCTTACGCACAGGTGAAGGAGGCATACGAGCGGGAAGGCTATACAGAGGTCACGGATCAGCTTCTGACCATTCAGGGAGAGGCAGCCGCCTTCAAAACGTCGGCCACACTGTACCCTACAACCGATCGCACATCGCCCGCCACCGAGCCGTATGAGGAGTCTGTGATTCGACTCAATACCATCGGCGGTTCCCGCTGGGCTTACACCGGCCAGTGCATTGTCTGGAACTTTTCGGTGCCGGTGTCCGGTCTGTACCGTATGGCCATAAAGGTGCGGCAGAACACACTGACGGGTGTGGTATCCGGCCGGCGGATTTATATTGACGGCGCCGTACCTTTTTTCGAAATGAACGCGGTTTCTTTCCGCTACAGCGCGAACTGGCAAAGCGTAGTTCTCGGAGGAGAAGAAGACCCTTTTCTGTTTTATCTGGAGGCCGGCGATCACCAACTGATGATTGAGGTGACGCCAGGCAAGATGGGAGAGGTTCTGCAGGAAGCCGAGGACATTCTTCTGGAAATCAATACAATTTATCGGGAAATTCTGGTGGTGACCGGCTCAAGTCCCGACTACAACCGGGATTACCGGCTGGATACGCTGATCCCGGAGACACTTGAGAACATGCTACGCCAATATGAGCGGCTAATGGCGGTGATTGGGACTCTTCAGGCCTTTACAGGAGAGGAAAGCAACGACAACATCGGCACTCTGAAAACCGTAGCGCGTCAACTCAAGAGCATGGCGGAAAACCCCAACAAAATCGCGCGAAATTTCAGCTATTTCAAAACCAATATCGGCTCGATGGGTACGTGGCTCAACCAGAACCGACAGCAGCCGCTGGAGATTGATTACATAACGGTTTATTCAGGAGACCGGCAGCCGAGCAGTCCCAATGCGGGCTTCTGGGAGCTGCTGCGATTCCATATGCGCAACTTTATCGACTCCTTTATCAAGGATTACGATTCAGTGGGCAACCGGATGGCCGATAGCAGCGTTCCCGGCGTTACGGTCTGGATCTCGACCGGCCGGGATCAGATGCAGACTCTGAAATCCATCATCAACGACACGTTCGTTCCCACATACGGCATCCCGGTAGACCTCAAGCTGGTCACCCAGGGGACTCTGCTCTCCGCGACGATTGCCGGCATAGGACCGGATGTGGCACTGGGTGTGGCCATGACCGATCCCGTCAACTACGCCCTGCGGGGTGCGGTGGAGGATTTAAGACAGTTTGAGGGGTTTAACGAGGTGTACGGGTGGTTTAACCCCGAACTGTTTGTCCCCTACAGGCTTAACGGGGGATACTATGCCCTGCCCGAAACCCAGGGCTTTCCCGTCATGTTTTATCGTACCGACATTCTCAGCGAGCTGGGTGTATCCATACCCGAAACGTGGGAGGATGTTATTGCGCTGATTTCGGTGCTCAGTAAGCAGAGCATGGAATTCGGCCTATCCAACACGATCGATGTCAACACCTTTTATATGCTGCTGATGCAAAGCGGCGGGCAGGTGTATACCGAGGATGAAACCGCCACGGCGCTGGATTCCAATGCATCGGTAGCCGCCTTCAAAAAATGGGCGAATTTTTACGTGAACTACAAGGTGTCCCGAGAGGTAGACCTGCTTAACCGATTCCGGGTCGGTGAGATTCCGATAGGGATTTCCGATTTTTCTCTTTACAACTCTCTGCAGGTGTCGGCTCCGGAAATCAAAGGACTATGGTCTTTTACAACTGTCCCGGGGACCCGGCAGGAGGATGGAAGCATCGACTGTAGTACAGTGCTTACCTCGACAGCCAGTGTGCTCATGTCGGGCTCGGAAAATCCGGAAGGCGCGTGGACATTCCTGAGATGGTGGGTATCCGCGGATGCACAGACACGGTTTGGTACAGAGATGGAGAGCGTTTTGGGAGAATCTGCCCGGTATCCCACGGCGAATATGGAGGCGTTTTCTCGGCTGCCCTGGTCGAAGACCGAACTGGCCGCCCTTCAGGCGCAACAGGCGACAGCCAAGGGTATTGCCCAGGTACCGGGCAGCTACTATTTGTCGCGGCATTTGACCAACGCAATCCGCCGGGTGGTTCTCCACGATGCGGATGCCAAAGACACCCTGCTGGACTATGTGTATGTCATTAACAAGGAGATTGCCAATAAGCGGAAGGAATTTCACATGTCCTGACATCAGAAGCAGAAAGGAACAGGTCCCATGAACAGAGAAACGCAGCGAAAAGGGTTGGGGGCATACCTGGCCGGCAAAGGCCGGGAAGCCGTGCGAAACTGGGACTGCTATGTGTTTTTGCTTCCCTTCCTGCTAATATTTTCGGTATTTGTGATTGCCCCGGTTTTCATGTCCATCTACTACAGTTTCACCTACTACAATATTCTGCAGCCTCCCCAGTTTGTGGGATGGCAGAATTATCAGAACCTGTTTGTAGGGGACGATGTGTTTCTGACTGCGCTGAAAAACACCTTTCTTCTGGCGGTTATCACGGGTCCGGTAGGGTATATTGCCTCTCTGCTCACGGCCTGGTGCATCAACGAGCTGTCCGCTCCCCTGCGTGCGGTGATGGTTACCGTCATGTATGCCCCTTCCATCTGCGGAGGTGCCTACATGATCTGGAAGGTACTGTTCAGCGGTGATGCCTATGGCTACCTGAATGGAATTCTTATGAGTCTGGGCCTTATCTACGAGCCGGTTCAGTGGCTGACGGACACGAATTATATGCTGGGAGTCAGCATGGTGGTTATGTTGTGGATGAGCTTGGGATCCGGTTTTCTTTCTTTTGTTGCGGGTTTCCAGACGATCGACAAATCCATGTATGAGGCGGGGTACGTGGAGGGCATCCGTAACCGCTGGCAGGAACTATGGTTTATCACCTTGCCCATGATGAAGCCGCAGCTGATGTTCGGCGCCGTCATGAGCATAACGGGTGCGTTTTCCTGCGGTGCCGTGCAGGAGGCGTTGTTCGGCAACCCGAGCACCGATTATGCTGCACACACCCTGCTCAACCACATGAACGACTATGGCGGAGTGCGGTTTGAAATGGGATATGCCTGCGCCATTGCCACCTTTTTGTTTGTGGTGATGATGGGCTGCAACGGCCTGGTACAGAAGCTGCTGCGAAAAGTAGGCACGTGAGTCCAGGGGGGTGGAGGACGGGCTTTGCCCGGGAAAAGGGAACGGGTCTCAAAGGGATCCGGCTGAGCTCTGCGAAAGGAATGGTCTTGCTATGTTGAGCGCAAAGAGGGGGGCTTCCAAAAAATTCCGGCACGGGCAGCGGCATATCGGACGGAGCCTTGCAGGCCGAATCGGCAACTTTCTGATGCTGTGCGTGATCGGCGGATTTATGGCGATGCCTCTCGTCTATATCGTCAGCAGTGCATTCAAGCCCCTCGATGAGTTGTTTGTGTATCCGCCGCGGTTTTTTGTGCATAATCCGACCCTTGCCAACTTTCAGAATCTTTCCGTGCTTATGGGAGATTCCTGGGTGCCAATGTCGCGGTATTTTTTCAACACGCTGGCCATCACGGCCTTGGCGGTTCTTGGGCAACTGGTGGTATCGTCGCTGGCCGCTTATGTACTGGAGAAGCGGCGGTTTCCCGGGCGGGAATTCATTTTCCGGCTTGTGGTGCTTTCGCTGATGTTCTCAACCTCGGTCACAGCCATCCCCTCCTATATTATTATGAGCCGGATAGGGTGGGTGGATACGTTGGCATCCCTGATTGTACCGGCCATCGCGTCCTCTCTCGGCTTGTTCCTGATGAAGCAGTTTATGTGCAACATACCGGATAGTCTGTTGGAAGCCGCCCGTATTGACGGGGCCACCGAACTGCAGATTTTTTTCCGCATCGCGATGCCTATGGTTAAACCCGCATGGCTGACCCTGATCATTTTCGGGTTTCAGAGTATGTGGGGCATGACCGGAGGAAATTACATTTTTTCAGAAGAGCTGAAGCCTCTTAACTACGCGCTCAACCAGATTCTCAGCGGAGGAGTAGCCCGTGCGGGCGCAGGTTCTGCTGTATCACTGATTCTGATCATCCCCCCTATTGCCGTGTTTATTATCTCCCAGAGCAATATTCTGCAGACCATGGCATCGTCGGGAATCAAAGAGTAAGCCGGGAGGAGAGATGGGATTGAAACGCAAAACCTGGGCGGCAGGCCTGCTGCTTCCCATACTGCTGCTGTCATACAGTATGCCGTCGGCGGCGGAGAATCCGTTTTACAGCTATACATACGATGCCGAGGAGAATCCTGTATTTGCTCCCGACGCTGTGGTTACCGACCGCGTGATTACCGGGTCCTCGCTGGGAACGGCCAACTTTTCGAATCCATCGGATCTGTTTGTGGCTGAGACCGGAGAGCTTTATCTGGTGGATTCGGATAACAACCGGATTCTGGTGCTGAATGAGCAGATGGAACTTATCCGGGAGATCACCGCGGTGACGGACGGCAATGAGACACTGACCTTTCAGAAGCCACAGGGCATCTATATCCGGGATGCCGAAATCTATGTAGCGGATACCGGCAACCAGCGTCTTGTGGTCTTTGATGAGGAAGATAAGGTATTGCGGGTGATTGGCGCACCGGTATCCGGATCGCTGCCCGATACGTTTGATTACAAGCCAACCAAAGTGCTGGTAGATTCGGCCGGCCGAATTTTCGTCATATCGTCCGGTTTCAACATGGGGCTGATCGAACTGGACAAATACGGCGATTTTGTGGGGTGTCTTGGCGCGAACACCGTAAAAGTAACATTGTTCGACCTGTTCTGGCGTCTGATTTCCACCCAGGAGCAGATCGACCGGATGGAGTCCTTTGTGCCGACGGAATATAACAATATGAGCCTCGACGAGGACGATTTTCTTTATGTCACCAGCAACAGCTATACGCAGAGCGAATATGCGTCGGGAACCGCAACGCCGGTGCGTAAGCTCAATGCCAAGGGGATCGACATTCTGCGCATCACCCGAAAACCTCTGCCCTACGGGGATCCGCTAGTAGTGGCTACGGGCAACTATCGGGGGGCTTCCTCTCTGGTGGATGTGTGTACGCTTGGTTACGGTATGTATGCGATTCTCGATGCCAACCGCTGTCGGGTATTTGTCTATAATGCGGACGGGGAAATGCTGTTTGCTTTCGGAACGCCCGGCAGCGTCAAGGGGAGCCTGCGGGTACCAACGGCCATGGAATACCACGACGGGGTCTTCTATGTGCTGGATTCCGACAAAATGAGCTTAACGGCATACCGGCTTAGTGAATACGGCCGCATGCTGTATACCACCGCCCAGTATCACTATGGAAGCCGGTATGATGAGGAAGCGGAGCTTTGGGCGGAGATTGCGCAGCTGAACATGAACAACACCAATGCCCTGACAGGCCTGGGTAAATCGGCCTATCGCCGTCAGGCGTTTGCGGAAGCCATGGAGTATTTTAAGCTGGCCGAAGACCGCACCAACTATTCTGCAGCGTTTAAAATGTATCGCAGCCAGCGAATAGGTATACTGTTTCCCTATCTGATGACCGGGATTTTGGGATTTTGCGTGTTGCTGTTTGTATACAGCCTGTGGCGGAAACGGCATCCTGCCAAGGCGTTGGCCCCCCACAGTTATCGGGGGACTTTGCAGTATTCGCGATATGTGGTATTTCATCCCTTTGACGGGTTCTGGGATTTAAAATGCGAAAAGCGCGGCAGCATGAAAGCGGCCATAACCCTGTTGGGCCTTGCTTGTATCGTGATGGCGGTCTATAGCCGTTTTACCGGATTCATCTTTACCACCGGGCGAGTCGAGGAGATCAACCTGCTGGTGGAGGCGCTTAAGGTAGCGGCTCCCCTCCTGCTGTTTTGCGTATGTAACTGGTGTGTTACCTCTCTGATGAACGGCGAAGGGAAATTCCGGGACATTGTGATGGCATCGTGCTATGCGTTGACCCCCATGATCTGGCTGCTTCCCCTTGCCACGATTTTCAGTCATTTTCTGATCCAGGAGGATGCGGCATTTCTGCAATTTTTGGTGGGTCTGGCGCTTTTCTGGACGGTGATTCTGCTCATCTGTGCCAACCGGCAGATTCATGATTATACTATGGGGAAGACACTGGCGGTACTCCTCATCACCCTGCTGGTGATGGTGATTGTGCTGTTTCTTGCCGTGTTGGCCTTTGCGCTGATTCAGCAGTTTCTGGCATTCATCAGGGATCTGAGTACAGAAATTTCCATGAGGCTGTAAGGGAGAAAGGATGAGGGTATGAAACAATACGGCAGCAAAGCCCTGTGCCGGATCCTGTGCCTCGTTGTTTGTCTGGCACTGTATCTGCCGATGATGACCGGCTGTACACCGGAGGGAGAGAAGCAGCAAACGCAGAAACCTCAACTGATTCCCGAGGGGACGCAGGAGAATGACGTGACCAAGACCGAATACCAGGTTATGGCGCAGACGGAGGCGCTGACACTGGAAGTCAATCCGGACACTACGGCATTCCGGGTGATGGTAAGGGAAACCGGGTATGTATTTGACTCGACGGCCGGAGAGAACGCGGGGGACGCCGACAAGGCTTCCTTTACCATAGCCTATATGGATACAAGCGGTGTGGTGCATTACATGAACACCTATGCGGATTCGGTCAAGAAGGGACAGTATACGCTTGAGAAGACGGATAACGGTATAAAAATCGCCTACTCTCTCGGGGAAATCGAGGCGACCTATTTTGCTCCCGTTATCCTGCCGGAGGCTCGGTATCTTGCGTATTATAACGCCATGAGTTCCACCGAACAGCGTTTCATGAGGCAGTTATACTCTCTTGTGGATTTGAATAGCTACACAGGAGAAGACCGCAGGGAAATGGAGGAAAAGTATCCCCAGGCGAAAGACGGAAGGATATATGTGCTCACGTCAAATATGCAGAAAAGCATTAAGCAGCGACTGCATGATGCGCTGAAGAACGCCGGATACACGGAAGACGACCGGATCGCAGATGCGGAATACGGGGGAGAACTGGAGCAGGCGGCGTCACCGCAGTTTCATCTGGTGGTATATTACGAATTGGACGGCGATCAGCTGTTGGTTCGAATTCCCACGGCAGAAATCTATTACAATCCCGATTTTCCAATGGAGACGCTGAGAGTGCTTCCCAATTTTGGACGCCCGGAGGAAAGCGGGTATTATTTGCTGCCGGATGGATCTGGCTCTGTGATGGAGTTCCGCAATGGAAAGAACAACCTGCAGGAATACGATGTCAATATATACGGAGCGGACCGGTCGATTTCCTACAGTGAAACCACATTTAAGAACAAGGTGGCTGTATTTCCGATTTTCGGATGTGCCGTAGACTCAGGCAACGGGTTTCTGGCCGTGATGGAGGAGGGAGATGCACTGGCATCGGTGACCGCAGCCCCCGGAGACGCATCGGTACCCCCCTATGCTTATGCCTCCTTTACGGTACTCCAGAGGGCACAGATCTCCACCTTTTCCACTAACGAGAATACCAATTCCTACTTCATTACACATCAGGCGTCGGTGTATGGCGGAGATTACCGTATGCGGTATTATTTTCTCACCGGGGAAGAAGCCTCGTACAGCGGCATGGCCGGGCGGTATCGACAAGTGCTCATGAAGGATCGGCAGCCGCTCGAGGCGGAAACCATGCCGCTGTACGTGCACTTGCTCGGTGAGGTGGATATTGAGAAAAACGTGTTGGGCGTAACCATCAAGGATCAGCTTCTGCTGACCTCTTTTCAGGAGGCGAAAACCATTGTTGGCGAGCTAAAGGCGCAGGGCGTAGGGGCAATGCAGGTGATTCTGACCGGGTATCTCAACGGCGGGTATCGCCAGGGATACCTGAAGAAGGCGTCGTTGTCCAAAGCGGCAGGTGGAGGGGACGGCCTGCGGGAGCTGGCGGAGTATTTGACGCAGGAAGGCGTGGCCTATGCAGTGGATGCCGATATTCAATACGCCTACGTCAAGGGGCTGTTCGGCGGCGTAAGCAGCCGGGAGACCGTCCGACTGCTCAGCCGGCAGCCCGGGACGCTCTATCCTGCGAATCCGGCATATTTTTATGCGGACACGGCCAAGACACCCGCCTATATCCTCAACGGTGCCGGGATTGAGAAGAGCACAACAGGGCTTATCTCTCTGCTTGCAGATGAAGGCATTACCGGAGTATCGCTGCGCAGCGTGGGACGGGATATCAACGGAGATTATCATGAAAAACGGGAAACGGATAGGCAGGACTCTCTGCGGCATCTGCTGGAACAAACGGCCGTAATCCGGGAACGGACGGACAATCTGGTACTGTCAACGGGGATTGCGCCGTTTACAAAGTTTGCGGACTCGCTTCTTGATCTGCCGTTGTCCTCCTGCAATTACGACATCACCGATTACAGTGTACCGTTTACTGCAATGGTGCTCAGCGGGTATGTCCGCTATACCGGAGGAAGCAGCAATCTGGATTTTTCGGATCAAAGCGACCGGCTTCGTCTGCTGGAGACGGGAGCGGCACCCGCATGTACGCTGTGCGCCGAGAACGGCGACCAACTGCGATCCTCGGATTTCACTGAATTTTACGCCATTGAGTACGCCTATGTAGGCGAGCGGATCAAGGAGGATTACCGGTATGTGGCGGAAGCCGTCGGCGACTGCTGGGGACAGCCGATTCTCGGTCACACGCGTCTTGCGGACAACGTGTACGAGACAGTATACGCAAACGGTGTACATATCCTTGTCAACTACAACACCTACGACGTGACCCTTTCAGACGGACGTTCGGTGGGGGCCTGCGATTACCTGCGGGAAGGGGGTGACGCGGCATGACAAAGCATCGGGTTACCCTGGAAAGCCGTCAGAGGCGGTTGGGGTATGCGTTCATTGCACCGTTTATTGTCGGACTGCTGGTGTTTGTGCTCTGGCCTTTTTTTCAGTCGGTAACCTTCAGTTTCTGCAACCTGACCATGACGGATACAGGTTATCAACTGGAATTTGTGGGGTTGGAAAACTATCGGGAGATTTTTCTGGTGAATCCCCAATACCGGCAATATCTGCTTGAATCCTTGCAGGACATGGCTATCAACGTACCGGTTTGCGTACTGTTCGCTTTTTTTGTGGCCAGTCTGCTCAACGCCAAATTTGTCGGCCGTTCTGTCGCCAGAGTGATCCTGTTTCTACCGGTGATTGTGTCCTCTGGTCTGGTGACAAAGCTGCTGAAAGGATACACCATGGAGACCCTGACCTCCGCCACCGAAACGGCGGCGGGAGCGGGGCTGTCGGGAGCAATCGTGAACCTGATGAACCGTATGAGCCTGAGTCCCACGCTGGTCGGTTTTATCTCTGGCTCGGTGGATCGGATTTCGGATATTCTTACCATGGCGGCGGTGCCCATCATTATTTTTCTGGCCGGCCTTCAGTCCGTTTCCCCTTCGATTTTTGAAGCCTCTTATATCGAAGGTGCGACCAAGTGGGAAGTGTTTTGGAAGATATGCCTGCCCATGGTCAGTCCGCTGATCCTGGTCACCATTGTGTACAGCGTCATTGATTCTTTTACAAACGTCAGCAATCCGGTGATATCGGATATTCACAGCACCATATTTGAGAGCATAAAATTCGGCGTTGGCACAGCCAAAGCGCTGAGCTACATGCTTATCATGGGAATTATTCTGGCGGTGGTGTATAAGATCGTGTCCCGTTTTGTTTTCTACCAGGATCGCTAGAAAAAGGGGGGAGAGCCTATGACTGTTCGCCAGAAAAACCGGCTGAAGAAACGGGCTTTCGGCTGGGGCATGTCGATTCTGCGGACCGTTTTCATCGGCGGGCTTTGTTTTGTCGTCCTTTATCCGCTGCTGACCATGCTGACCTCGAGCGTGATGAGCGTCAGCGACATTTACGACAGCAGCGTCAACTATATTCCCAAGGCCTTTACCCTGGAGCATTACGGTAACGCGGCGGAAATGCTCGGCTATCCGTCGGCATTGTGGAATACGCTTTTGATGGTTATGTTGGTGTCGGTGGTCCAGACCTGTGCCTGTACGCTGGTAGCCTACGGTTTTGCCCGGTACCGTTTCCGCCTTAACGGCGTATTGTTTGGGGCGGTGCTGGTCATCATGCTCATCCCGCCCGACGTGCTGATGGCGCCGTATTTTCTTCAGTTCCGCAGTTTTGACCTGTTCGGCATCGTTGAGGCCGTTACAGGCGAACCGTTGGTGCTGCTGGACACGTACTGGCCCTTTATACTGCTGGGGATGACCTGCACGGGGCTGAAAAACGGGCTGTATATCTTCATCATGCGCCAATATTTCCGCGGTGTACCTAAGGAGCTGGAGGAGGCCGCCTATGTGGATGGAGCGGGTCCTCTGAAAACCCTGATCCGCATCATCCTGCCCGGAGCAGTCTCCATGATGGTGACGGTATTTTTATTTTCCTTTGTATGGCAGTGGCTGGATGAGATCTATACGCCGGTCCTGTGCGGCAACATGAATGTGATTCCGTCCACCTTCGGCAATCTGCTCAATCCCTTTACCAATCTGACAAGCGCGGGGGACACCATGGTCCTCACCGGAGCGCTGTTGCAGGATGCGGGGATTGTGCTGGTGATATTCCCGCTGGTGCTGCTTTACATCGCTGCGCAGAAATTTTTTGTGCAGAGCATGGAACGCAGCGGGCTGGTTGGCTGACCGAAAAGAAATGGGGGTATGGAAAATGAAGAAGCAACTGGCTACTGGACTGCTGACTGCGGCGCTGGTGCTCGGCACGGCCGCGTGTGGTCCGAATGAAAGCTCGGTACCGTCCGGCACAAGCGGCGCAGGACCGGGTTCAGACGCTCAGACGCTTGTAGAGCAGCTACAGGTGTCGCAGGAATTTTTGGAAAGTCTGCGAGGTATGGAAGTGACCCGGGTATATCCCTGGGCGCTGGAGGATCCAGACGTGGAAAGCGAGAGTTACAAGCTGCGCAAACAGCTGGAGGAGGAATACGGTTTTACCCTGACCGATAAGGGGATCAGCGGAAACTACAATGAATCCATGGTACCTTCTTTGTTAGCGGGAAAGCCGTACGGAGACATTATGCTGTGCCCGGAAGACTATTTCAACGAGTGGTTTCAGGCGGGTGTCATGGCCGATCTCACGCCCGCGGCACAGACCCTAGGCATCGACTTTACCGACGAACTGTATGAACAGAACATCCGCAAATATACCGCCGTCAATGGCGGCCAGTACGGCTACGGGTATGCTCAGACCGACTACAGCGTATATTGCAGCCTGTATTACAACAAGCGGATTCTGGAGGAAAACCAGTTGGAGGATCCCTTTGCGCTTCGTGAAAAAGGGGAATGGACGTTTGATAAGCTGGCGGAATATGCCCGTATCTGCAAAAAAACGAACGCTGACGGTACGGTAGAACAGTGGGGATTAGGTTCCTGGACGGACAATGAGCTGATGATCGCAATGATCAACGCCAACGACGGCTCGATCGTGTCTCTCGACGAAAACGGCCAGCTTCAGCTCAACCTCAAGGATGCCAAAACCCAGGAGGCGCTTGAATACATGTACCGCTGGTGCAATGTCGACAAGCTGGTCAACGTCAGCGAGGGCGGCTGGGAAAAAACCATGGCAGATTTTGTATCGGGGAAATACGCGTTTATGCTGGGTACAGGACATACTCTGAACCTGGCGGGCGCAAATGGTATGACGGATGAGTTCGGTGTACTGACCTTCCCTGAGGGGCCGTCCAATACATCGGGAGAGACCGATTATTCCATGCATTATTACTACTGGTTCATCCCCCAAAAATATCAGGATCAGGCGGCGCAGCTGCTGTATATCCACGATTTGCTGGAGCGCCGGGACACACGCAGCTTCGAAGAGCGGTTTGAGGAAACCTACCTGCTCAAGATTCCGGACGAGACCTCCTACAACGATTTTCTGGAGCGATCCCGCAAGGCCCCGAAATATGAGTTATTTTCCTATTCGGGGATCGTGTGGACGGATCCGGGCATCTACGCCATTTCCACCAGCATTTTCACCGGGCAATCCACTCCTGGCAGCATAGTGGACCGGCTGTACGGATCACTGGAATCCGCTCTTAAGGATCACTGGGAAGGCATTACCTTCAATGGCTGATATATACGGAGTTTGTGAGAGGAGACGATCGTAATGAAACGTGTATTGTCCATACTGGCGGCCGTGTGCCTGACCTTCGTGCTGTCGTTCAGTGTGTCGGCCGAATCCACGGTGTTCAAAATGGAAGAGGATTTTGAAGATTACAGCGAAACCCTGGATTTCCTTCTGTTCTGGGCTGCAGAACGAGGCAATAAATCCGTAACCTTGGAGCTGGACACCAGTGGCGTGCTCAACGGACAGAACAGCCTGAGAACCGATTACGATCTGGATGTGAGCAAGGGCTGGGCCACTACCATCTATTACGCGGACGCGGATCCGGAGCATTATTCGGATGCTCTGCCCAGCAACTGTGACGGGATCAAGTTTACGGTAAAGTCGACCTGTCCGGTCGCGATCCGGGTATCTCCGTCGTTCAACTATGTGGCTTCTTATCATTACATATACGCATCATCCACGCCGCGGGAGTATACCATCCGCTTCGAGGACTTGGTAGGTGTGGAAGACCCGAACTTTGATTTCCAGCAAGCCGAATATTTCAATAACTTTGCCACAGTCGTTTTCGGGGAAGATCAGCTGGATGGCTTCAGCCGTCAGGGTTCCGTATGGTATGATGATATTTATTTCTTCAAGGGAGACGATCCCACCTATCTCGGCAGCAAGGAAGAGGCGGAAGCCGACATGCCTACAGACGAACCGCCCACGCAGCCGATAACCACCACGGTTCCGGATGGTTCCGGTACGGAGACCACCGCGCCGGGGGACAACAGCGAGGCTTCGGAGCCGGACACGGGTGATACGACGGTAACAACCGGAACCGGAACGACGAAAGACGCGGGCGTGCCGGACAGCAATCCGCATGAAGCTTCCGAAGGCTCCGTCCTGCCGTGGATCATAGGGGGAATCGTCCTCGTCGTACTGGCAGGCGGTGGGATTGGGGGATACTTCCTGTATAAAAAGAAGGCCGGCAGCGGCACGACACCGCCCGAAAATCCGGGCGCCTGACAAAGTACGGCGCGGGCAGGGACGCCGCAGGGCCATCGTACGGCAGTCCGATTCGGAACTGCGGCGTTCAGTCCCCGCCGACCGATATAGAAAGGTGTGAAGGTGTTGAAAAGACAGCAAGTAACCGCCATATTGGCGGCGGTATGTCTGCTGACCGGATTGACATGCGGCTGTCATAAAAACCCGCCGGTGTCTTCAGAAAGTTCCGGTGTGCAAAGCGGGGAATCTGTTGGCAGCCCCGGGTCGGAGACATCCTCCTCCGGGAATGCTTCAGCCTCCTCGGAGGATCCCGCAGATTCTTCGGCCCCTCCCGTCATAGGCGGCGAGGATACGGATGTCCTCCCTCTGGACATGAGCGTCGCGGAGCCGGTAGCCGCGGGAACAAGGCAGACGGCGGCCAACACTCGGCTGCTTGTCAATACGGATAATCCTCTGTTTTTATTCCGGGGAGAAGCACGATTTACGGGCGACGATGTGGTTCGTTTCTGGGAACGGATTCCGAGCGATATTCGAGCGTATTCGGCGGTGTTCCTGTCGTATGACGAGACCAAGTCGAATGCGGATGTCCTTGCAAACTTTGATGCGATTTTGGCGGTTACAGACCAGGAGGATATCCCGGTTATCCTGCAGATTGAGTATTGGAACAGCTTCGAAGAGCGGCAGGCCTTTACACAGGCGGAATTGTCCGGTCTTATGCGCAGGCATACCTCTTTGAAAGGTCTTGCCCATACGGAGCTGAGCTGCATGTATTCCGAGCAGGAGGAAATCGACCGGATGAAAACCAGCATCCGTGCCTGTAAGGAAAACAATGCGCTTTTTATCTGGCTGGACATGGAATATGTGCAGAACGCCAACGTTTTTGCGCGTTTTCTGGAGGACGATGAGCTGTACGGGCTGATGTCTTCTTATTCGCATAACGTGGTTCTGATCGATAAGCATAACGGGCAGGGCCGGCACTTCGCCGTACAAAGCGCGGCCATGGGTGCCTGGCTGTCCGGGGTTTGCGACAACTGGGGCTCGAATGTGGAAAGCTGGCTCTGGTGGGAAGAGGGCCTTGGTCTGTATGATGATATGGGCGGCACCTATCGTTCCTTCCCTGAAGACTACACCAAGGAATACCCTGCGGCCATGAGCGGCATGGATACGCTGTGCGACGCCGTCGGCGGTGCGACGGTGTTTTCCTACGAGC
Source organism: uncultured Oscillospiraceae bacterium (assembly GCA_900553255.1). Taxonomy (GTDB): domain Bacteria; phylum Bacillota; class Clostridia; order Oscillospirales; family Acutalibacteraceae; genus UMGS1591. The sequence goes on from USCI01000003.1 coordinate 20,885, forward strand.
AACTGACCATGTCGGCTACCAATGCCGACGGTGAGACGGTACTTACTCCGGCATTCTATAACGTACTGTATCCGATTTATCAGAAAATTGTTTCCAAGACACTGATTCCCACCAAAGAACAGGTGATCGGGCAAATCAGGGTGGCGTACCAGTACGGCGATATCGACGCGGAGGAGACGGCGGGCTATGAATCTCCTCTTCTGGTGGATCTGTACGCCGCCACTACGGAATACATGAATACCTACCGGCAGATGCGGGTAAGCAAGAAGTGGCTGCCGACTACCGGCCGGTACTATATTATTCCTTCGATTCTCAGGCAGGTGAATGCATCGGCGATACTTCCGGGAGTCCGTATCCTCAACAGCAGCAATTACACGAATCTGCTTGGAGACACAGCCGCTTCCAAACGAGAGTATTTCAATTCACAATACGCGCAGACCTATACGGGAAGCGCCACAATGTATACGATAAACGGGTATTCCTACATTCTGAACAGCCATGAAAATACGACTGTTAACGCCCATCAGAACGCGGCTTTCTCCACACAAAAGCAGGCGCAGATGACGGTTAACCTGCCGGAGCACAGCTACATTCTGTTGTATGATCACATTGACTCGATGCGGATAGAGTTGTACAATTATCGGTACGATGCCAGAGATTTCTTTGCCAAAAGGGAACGCTGGGACATGTTTATCGACGACTATCTGGCAGGTCTTAAAGACGGGAACGAAGCCGATTTTCGTACCACCACTTTCACGATTGAGGGACTGGACAGGCAGCCGAAATGTACGGTAAGCGGCAGCAACAATGCCACAGCCGTCACCAAATGGGATGAACAGAGCGGTTCGATGACTGTACAGATCACCTCAAACGGCGTAGTTTATGTGGAATTAACCGGCCTGTAAACTTCGAGCCGCCTGGCTGGATCGCCCAAAGGGAGGAGCGGTATATGCCCCATCAAACTGAGCCCGCCATTTTTTCAAAGGCGTATTCCCCACCGCTGGCGGTGGGGAAACGCTTTTTCCTGCATGGATTCTGGGATTTTATCCTGCGCAGCTCTTATCGTACCGTCCATACAAATGTCAAGGGGTATGCGCTGTTTCGAGTGGCCTCAGGATCGGGCTGCCTGCGAGTCGGAGAGGTGCAAAGGTCCCTGAAGAGCGGAATGATTGTCGCCGTCTCCGCAGGCTCTGTAGCAGAAATTGTTCCTGAACCCGGTGATGCTTTGCACATTGCGGAGATTCTGTTGGATTTTCAGGAGGGATTGGATACCCTGCAGGATCATGCGGCCATTCGGGAAAGTCTTGCGGCGCATCTGCTCACTCCGCTTCCGGCTTCTACCGAGATGTACAGCGCATGGAACGCCCTGCGCAGCGAGCTGAACAGTATGGAGGTATTCCAGGAGTCCGTGCTCGAACTTCTGCTGCGCCAGATATTGATTTATCTGTATCGCACTTGTCTTGCCGAGGAGAAACCGGCGGCCGTATCCGGCAAAGCGGCTCAGGAACGGGTAAATGAGGTGATACAGTATATCGACCGCAATATACTGTATCTAAAAAACGTATATCGTGTGAGCGAAGCCCTTGGCTACAATTACTCTTATTTATCTCATGTTTTTTCTGCTGTAACCGGGCGTTCTTTACGAGATTATTTTTTGCAGAAAAGGTTCGAAAAGGCGATAGAACTTCTGCGGGACAATTTGAGCATTGCTGAGGTATCCGCAATGCTGGGCTATGCGGCAGTGCATTCGTTTTCGCGGGCTTTCAGCCGGCAGGTGGGGCGTCCGCCCGGCAGCTTTCAGAAAAAAAGCGCTCTTCCTGTTCACCATACCGTTCTCAAGCAGTCGTTCGACGATTTTGAGGGTCCACTCTTGGAATGGGAAATCGACCAGGTGTACGGCTCGATGAAAACACTGGAACTGGTTTCCTATCCGCGCCACAGCGGACAGCGGTCGCTTGCGATGGAATACAACGTCGTTTCCGACTGGCGGGTGGACCGGTACAGCCGGTACCGGAAAGATCTGTCAGTGAGGGGAATGAAATACTTTTCCTTCTGGGCGAAGGCGACAAGCCCGGTCCGCGTAGAGGTTGTGATTCTGGACAGTCATCAGCGGGAGTTTGTGAAGCTTGTGGATGTAGGGAATGTGGGGGCTGTGGTCTGTATTCCTCTGGAAGAATTTTTGCCCCGGAACGGAACATGGCCGATAAACCTGAAGAACGGTGTGGGCATTGTATTCTTTTTTCGGGGGATACAGAATACGGCAAAGCCGTCTATCGGTCGGCTGTTCATTGATGACGTAGCCTTTGTAGATACGGACATATCTACCCTCACCGAGTCGTCTTCCCGTACAGACCTGATCGAACTACATAAAAAGAAAAGTCCTTTTCTGCAGCCTCCCGCCGTGATTGTTCGCCCCCGCAGTCAGAGCGAACTCAACGAACTCTGCCAGGGGACCGAGCATCCGACAGGGGTACAGCTGGTCCTCCGGGAGGATTTGGCCGTATACAGCGTGTTTGGCAGTCCGATGGGAACGCTGTCGGGCGTATTTGTAAAAATCTATCAGAAGATTATACCAGTTCTGACGGTTTCGGACCGCAAGACCGTCGATCAGTTGTTGGATTATCTCAATGAAAAGAATTTTCAGGACGTATTTATTCTGTCAAAGCAAGAGGATCTGATCCGGTATGTTCATGAGAAGAACTGCATTCTGCGGGGCATTCTGGACCGTACGGAAGAGGCGGGAGATCCGGATGAGTTGAGCGCTCTGTGTAATGCCTGCGGGGTAAGGGTATTGCTTCTGGGGGAGGATGTGCCTGGTTCACTGGTTAGTGAACTGGAAAACCGACAGACCTCAGTATGGCTTCAGCAGGCTTTTCAGGAGAAGGAATTGACGGTGCGGTTTCACCGCATGCTCACAAGCGGAGCAATGGGCATGATTGTGGATCGCGCAGATGCTCTGCGGTGTGTGATGAGCGTGTATGAGGATCAAACGCAGCTTCATACGCCCAGGCTGTTGGCGTATGGCTATGACAATCTGTATTTCTGGAACAGTATGGAAGCAGCAGAGGCCGCAGCAGATGTCCATGCGGACGGTATAGTGCTGGACGTCTTCATGACCAAAGACAGACAGTTTGTTGCGATTTCCGAACGGGAAATTGAGCATTCCTCCTGTGATTTAAGCGGCAATATTGAAGATTATACGTGGGAAGAGCTTCGTCACATACGTTTCAACCGAGACGCGAAACTGCGGCATAAAGGCAGCCGGCTGACGCGGCTTACGGACTTTTTTCAGGCATTAGCTTATCGGGATATCCGCCTGTACTTGGTGGTATATGAGGATGATGCCTGGGTAATCGATATGCTGCGGGATCTGGTCCGGGAAGCAGGAATGGAGCGTCGGGTAGTTTATGTGGTAGGCGGAACAGCACAAATCCAGAACATCCGACATAAAATTCCGGGGGCGGCCATTCTCAACCGGGGGTTGTATGATTCTCCTCAGAATACAAAGCTCTCGCTGCCGGAAATCCTGATGAATGTGCAGTTGTATAACACCGGTTTCATGCCTCGGTATCAACGCACAGAGGCATTTTTTACTACGATGTATGCCCTGTGGTGTCGTGGCATACCCATCCAGCCTTATTACTTTGATAATTGGGAAGACCTGATAGCATTCTTCCTTGGCGGAGCAGCGGGGATGGTGACAAATCAGGCGGAAAGAATGAACAGCTGGATGAGGGCGCTTTTATCGGCGGAAGAGGTAATCCATCTGACAGCAGGACAGACCCGTGAGATAGGAGCAGAAATGCTGACCTACGGTGGCCGCCGGGAACGGGTGCGACCGGAAATCCAGATTCTGGAGGGACAGCTAAAGGCGGATGGAAACCGGCTGACCGCGGAAAAGGCGGGAAAGGGTTATGTCATGCTTTGGTACACTTTTGAGATCGAAGACGGATTGTATTATCGGAAATACACCCAGCCGGTTCCTGTTGTTTCAGAATAAGGAAAGACTGTGCACCAGGCAAATCCCCAGAATTATCTACACAGGCAACACAGATGATCGGATATGTTGTTGTCTCAAATCGGATAGAACGGCAAAAATAGCTCTGTTGATACAAATTGCCACACCCACAATTTCCCATGCAAAACCGGGCTCCCTCAAGGCTTGGGTGTACCCCCTAGGCAAAAGAGATCCCCGGAAACCTGAATAATACCAGGTTTCCGGGGAGTTCATTTTATTCCCACTCAATCGTGGCAGGCGGCTTGCTGGTGATATCGTACACAACGCGGTTGACTCCGCTGACCTCGTTGATAATCCGGCTGGACACCGTTGCAAGCAGTTCCAGCGGCAGGCGCGCCCAATCGGCGGTCATAAAGTCAGTCGTGGACACCGCCCGCAGCGCCACGGTATAGTCATAGGTGCGCGAATCGCCCATCACGCCGACCGAACGCATATCGGTGATGACCGCAAAATACTGGTTGACCTCCCGCTCGAGGCCGGCCCTCACGATTTCCTCCCGGAAAATGGCATCCGCTTCCCGCAGGATTGCCAGCCTCTCTTTCGTCACCGCACCGATGCACCGCACCGCGAGGCCGGGGCCGGGGAAGGGCTGCCGCCACACCATTTCATATGGCAGGCCAAGCTCCAGCCCCGCCTGGCGCACCTCGTCCTTGAACAGGTCGCGCAGCGGCTCGCACAGCTTCAGGTTCATCCTCTCCGGCAGGCCGCCGACGTTGTGATGGGATTTGATGACCGCCGCCTTGTCGCTGCCGCTTTCGATCACATCCGGATAAATGGTGCCCTGCACCAGGAAGCCCACGTCGCCGACCTTGCGGGCTTCCTCCTCAAACACCCGGATGAACTCCTCGCCGATGATCTTGCGCTTGCGCTCCGGATCAGCCACCCCGTCCAGCTTCTGCAGGAACCGGTCGGCAGCGTCCACCCGAATAAACCGGATGTCATAATGGCCGCGGAACATCGCCTCAACCATATCTCCCTCGTCCTTGCGCAGCAGGCCGTGATCGACAAAAATGCAGGTCAGCTGCCGGCCGACTGCCTTGGCCACCATCACCGCGGCCACCGAGCTGTCCACTCCGCCGGACAGGCCGCAGAGCACATTTTTATCCCCGATCTGCGCGCGGATCTTCTGCACGGCCTCCTCCACAAAGGAGGACATCTTCCAGTCGCCGGAGCAGCCGCACACCCGGAACAGGAAATTATGCAGCATCTGGGCGCCGTTGACGGTGTGCATCACTTCCGGGTGGAACTGCACCGCATAGAGCTTTTTTTCGGCATTTTCCATCGCGGCGCAGGGGCAGGACGGCGTATGGCCGACGATCCGGAAGCCCTCGGGCAGCGATGCGATATAATCGGTATGGCTCATCCAGCAGGTCTGTTCCTTCTGCATGCCCTTGAACAGCAGACTGGAGGGATCCACCGTCACGGCGGTCGACCCGTACTCCCGTCCGGCGCTCTCCACCTTGCCGCCCGACAGCCACCCCATCAGCTGCGCGCCGTAGCAGATGCCGAGCACCGGCACGCCCAGTTCTAGGATTTCCGCCGGGCAGCGCGGGGAATCGTCAGCATACACGCTATTGGGCCCGCCGGTGAAGATGATGCCTTTATAACCGGCGGCGCGAATCTCCTCGAGCGGTGTTTTATACGATTTCACCACCGAATAAACCCCGGCCTCGCGCACCCGCCGGGCAATCAGCTGATTATACTGGCCGCCAAAATCCAATACCAAAACGGTTTCGTTTGCCATCCCTGTGTTCCCTGTCCTTTCGCTTAAAGCAGGCTGCCGCAGCCCCGGATTGACGAGGCTGCGGCAGCGGTTTTTTACTTTGTTTTCCGCACGATCAGTTCATCGCGTCCCGGGCCGTTGGACACCATCGTAACCGGCACACCCAGCTGCTCCTCGATAAACTCCACGTATTTCCGGCAGTTTTCCGGCAGATCGGCGTAATTCTTGATGCCGCGCACATCGGTTTTCCAACCGGGCAGCACCTTGAGCACCGGCTTCGCCCGCTCGAGCAGGCGGGTGGTCGGGAACCGGTCGGTCACCTTGCCGTCGATCTCATAGCCCACGCAGACCGGGATCTCGTCCAGATAGCCGAGCGCATCCACCACCGTCAACGCCACCTGGGTCGCGCCCTGCGCCTGCACGCCGTACCGGCTGGCCACGCAGTCGAACCAGCCCATCCGGCGCGGACGGCCGGTGGTGGCGCCGAATTCGCCGGCATCCCCGCCGCGCATGCGCATCTGCTGCGCCTCGTCGCCGAAAATTTCACTGACAAACGCGCCGGCACCTACCGCGCTCGAATATGCCTTGACCACCACCACGATATCCTGGATCGCATACGGCGGCAGCCCCGCACCGATCGCGCCGTAGCCCGCGAGGGTGGAGGAGGAGGTGACCATCGGATAGATACCGTAGTCCGGATCCTTGAGCGAGCCGAGCTGGCCCTCGAGCAGGATGGTCTTTCCCTCGGCAAGCGCCTCCCGCAGAAAATGGAAGGTGTCGCCCACATAGGGCTTAACCGCATCCCTCTGCGCCATCAGGCCGGCGAACACCTCGTCAACATTCAGCGTCGGCTTATGATACAGCTCGGCGAGCATCACGTTTTTGACCTCGAGCACGCCCTTGAGCTTTTCATAGGCATAGTCGTCGTCAAACAGCTCGTTGATCTCAAAGCCGATTTTCGCGTATTTATCCGAGTAAAACGGCGCAATGCCCGATTTGGTCGAGCCGAAGGATTTGCCGCCGAGGCGCTCCTCCTCGTACTGGTCAAACAGCACGTGGTACGGCATAACCACCTGGGTGCGGTCGGAAATCAGCAGGTGCGGATGCACGCCCTTTTCCGCAAGCGCCTTTACTTCATTGAGGAATTTGCCGATATCCAGTGCCACGCCGTTGCCGATGATGTTGGTGGTGTGCTCATAAAACACCCCGCTCGGCAGCTGATGCAGCGCAAATTTGCCGTGATCGTTGATAATCGTATGGCCGGCGTTGCTGCCGCCCTGAAAACGGATGACCACATCCGAGTCTGCCGCCAGGACGTCGGTGATTTTGCCCTTGCCCTCGTCGCCCCAGTTGGCGCCGACGATCGCTCGTACCATTTGGTAAGCCCTCCAGTAGTTTTTTTGATCGGTTCCCGGCATACGGCCATGAAACCATAAACAGTATACCGCATTTTTCGATATAAGTAAAATGAATATTTATTATAATTCGTATAAATTAAAATTATCTTAATATCAATTCAAGCAGTGCGGCCGCCGCTTTGGAGGCCGGACGGCGGCTGCGGGCGACGCAGAGCTGCCGGGGTGGGATGTCCGGTTCGGTGGGGATGCGGAATACCGTGCCGTCGGCGATAGCCCGGCGTGCGAACGCCTCCACCACGCAGCCGATGCCAAGGCTGCGCTCGGCGAACTGCACGATCAGATTGCTGGTGGCAAGCTCAAATTCCGGGGTGAGCCGGGCGCCGCAGCCGGCAAAAAAGGCGTCGATATACCGGCGGGTGCTGGTGTTTTTCTCCAGGCAGATCACCGGCAGGTGTTCCAGCTCCGCAAGCGGCAGCGGTTTTCCCTCCAGATCGGAAAACCGCCGGGAGGCGATGAAAATATCCCGTATTTCTCCCACCGGGGTCAGGAGGCAGTCGCCGCCGTCGGTGACCGGCTGGCTGACCACGCCGAAATCGATGGTACCTTCTTCGAGGAACCGCAGCGTTTCCGGGGTGGGGCCGTTGGTGACACTGATTTTGATTTTGGGATACAGGGTGTGGAACCGTTCGAGATAGGGGAGGAGGAAAAACTGCAGCGTCATATCGCTGGCACCCACGCAGATTTCCCCGCTTTCCAGGCCGAGCTGCTCGGTCAGCTTTTTTTCGCCGAGTGCGAGCTGCTCAAGCGCGGCAGCCGCATAAGGGTACAGCGTTTCGCCCTCGCTGGTCAGCCGCACCCCGCGCGGGGTGCGGGCGAACAGCCGGCAGCCGAGCGCTTCCTCCAGCCGGGCAACGCTGTGGGACACGGCAGGCTGGGAGATATACAGTTCTTCCGCCGCCAGTGTGATGCTGTGCAGCCGCGCAACGCTGACAAACACGCGGTATAGATCGAGACTGGCTTTCATGTGGCAGGTCCCTTTCTGTCTCACGATTCCGTCAGCCGAAAATATTCGTCATCCAAAATCGACATCATGATATCCGAATAATACCGGCCTTCGATCAGAGCGCTTTCCCGCAACAGCCCTTCTCTCTGAAACCCGCATTTTTCATAGCAGCGGATCCCACGGCTGTTATATTCCAGTACTTTCAGGGCAATACGGTGCCAATTCATGGTCTTGAAGCCGTACTCCAGCAGCAGGTTGGTTGCCTCGGTTCCGAGCCCGAGCGAATGACAGCGGACATCGAAAATGCCGATCCGGTAAAAAGCCGACCGGTCTTCCGGCGAAATGGCATGGAAACCGGCCGTTCCGATGCACCGGCCTTCATACTCGATCACCCAGAAAAACGGTGCATCTTTATAGCTCGCGTACCAGTCCTCCCATACGCGGCGTTCGGGGTATACGGGCCGCGGCAACGTTTCGCCGCCGCACATATGCACAAATTCATGATGTTTCCCGATAGCAAGTCGGTCGTCAATGTCGCTTTCCCGGATTTTTCTTAAGATAACACGTGCTCCGCGAAGAGTCGGTACAGTTTCCAAAACTGTCCCTCCTTTTTCGGGTTGTTTTATCCGCAAAAAAGCAATGGCTGATTCCTTTTTTTGAGAAAGCGGCCCTGCCTTACACGTTGATTTCCACCTCGAGGCCGAGGGCATCGCGGTATTGCTCGAGCACCGGCGCGACTTCCTCTTTCAGGAATTCCGCCGTCTGCTGCGGCGCGCGGCCGACATAGCGGGACGGCTCCAGCACGCTTTCGAGCTGCTCCAACGTCACCCCGAAGGCCGGATCGCCTGCGATGCGCTCGAGCAGGTCGTTGACCCCGTCGCCCTGCTTGACCCGCCGGGCGGCTTCCATCGAATGCACACGGATGCGCTCATGCAGCTCCTGCCGGTCGCCGCCGCGCTTGACGCAGTCCATCATGATGTTCTCGGTCGCCATAAACGGCAGCTCCCGCCGCAGGTCGCGGTCGATCACCGCGGTGTTGACCACCAGGCCGCCGGACACGTTGATGACCAGCGACAGGATCGCATCCACCGCGAGGAAGCCCTCCGCGACGCTGATGCGCTTATTTGCGCTGTCGTCGAGGGTGCGCTCGAACCACTGGGTGGCGGCGGTGATTGCCGGGTTGAGCGCGTCGGTGATCACATAGCGGGCAAGCGACGCAATGCGCTCGCTGCGCATGGGATTGCGCTTGTACGCCATCGCGGACGAGCCGATCTGGTGCTTTTCAAACGGCTCCTCCACCTCCTTGAGGTGCTGAAGCAGCCGGATGTCGTTGGAGAATTTGGACGCGCTCTGCGCGATGCCGGACAGCACCGACAGGTACATCCAGTCGAGCTTGCGGGGATAGGTTTGCCCCGACACCGCAAAGCAGCCGCTGTATCCCATCTTTTCCGCGATGCGCCGGTCGAGCGCGCGGCATTTTTCGTGGTCCCCCTCAAACAGCTCGAGGAACGACGCCTGGGTGCCGGTGGTACCCTTGGAGCCGAGCAGCTTCGCCTGCGACAGGCGGTAGCGCACCTCCTCGAGATCCATCAGAAATTCCTGGATCCACAGCGTCGCGCGCTTGCCGACGGTGGTCGGCTGCGCAGGCTGGAAGTGGGTGAACGCGAGGGTGGGGAGATCCTTGTATTCCTCCGCAAAACGGCTCAGCTGCGCGATGGCGTTGACCAGCTTTTTCTCCACCAGCCGCATCGCGTCGTTGAGGATAATCAGGTCGGTGTTGTCGCCGACATAGCAGCTCGTCGCCCCCAGATGGATGATGCCGCGGGCGTTCGGGCACTGCTGGCCGTACGCATAGACATGCGCCATCACATCGTGGCGGACTTCCTTTTCCCGCTGCGCGGCGACTTCATAGTTAATGTCCTCCGCATGCGCCTTCAGCTCCGCGATCTGCTCGTCGGTAATCGGCAGGCCGAGCTCCTGCTCGGTCTCCGCGAGCGCGATCCACAGCTTCCGCCAGGTGCGGAACTTATTGTCGGGGGAAAACAGGTACTGCATCTCCCGGCTGGCATAGCGCGAGGACAGGGGCGATTCATATTTATCCGGCATAGCTGACTTCCTCCTGTGCCGTCCGGCTGGCTGCCCGGCGGCGGTTTTATCGTCTTATATTGTACATGCTTTTGCCCGACCGTGCAAGAGGGAAAGGCCTCAACGCGAAAAGGCGGCGAAAAAGCACCCGGCTCTGCGCACAAAAGGCACAAAGCCGGGCGTTTTGCAGGACATAATCCCAAATCTCAGCCGAACCACCGGTCGGACGTGACAAACCCGTAATACCGCTCAGCAGCATCGCCCTGCAGATCGCAGTGGCCCATGCCCGGAACCTCCACATAGGTCACATCGTGTGCCTTTTTGAGCCGCTCGACAAACCGGTCGGAATGCTGCTGCTTATTTACCGCCGTATCCGCGTCACCGTGCACGATCAGGTAGGGGATATCCGGCATGTTCTCCGCCTGATGCAGCGGGGACGCCGTCTTGACCGCCTCCATAAAATCGCCGGGATAGTGCATGAACGCCGAATAGATGGTGCGGGGCAGATCCGGGCGCTCGGTATAATGATACGGCAGGTCGCAAACCGGGCAATTTGCCGCACAGGCCGCCGGCGTGCGTTTGGCGCGCAGGGTGTAGATCAGGCAGCTCAGCCCGCCCATGCTGCCGCCGCACGCCACAACCGGGGTGTTCTCCGGCAGTTGGTACTTTTCCAGCACCGCGTCTACAATCTCATCCACCATACGCACCGCGGTGTCGTTCATCCAGCTCCACGGGTCGTCGTACGGCAGCAGGTACAAAATTCCCTTTTCCGCACACCTGCGCGCAAACGCCGAGGGCTCCTGCGGCATGTCCTGGAAGCCCAGGCCGTGGAAATCCACCACAATGCCGCGAATCGGCCGGCTGCAGATATCGCCGTTGCAACAGGTGAACAGGGGCAGCGTCTGCGCGTTGATCGGTTTCATAAACCACTCCTCCTTCTATTCCCCATCGGTCGGCGCAGCCGCCTGCGCCGCCGCTTTCTGGGCCGCCTTAAGCGCCCGGCGCTCCTTTGCACGCCCGGCCTGAATAAAGACGTACACCCCGCCGGCCGCTGCCATCGCCAGCATGATTATCTCCGCCGTCCAACGGCCCGCATACCGCACGGCGAGGTTTCCCACAAAGGTAAACAGCACATAGGCGCCAAAACCGGCCAATACCTGCAGCGGCCGGCGGTGCACCACCCCCTGGTACAGCAGCAGCGCGACAAACAGATAAACCACCGTCAGCGAAAGGCGCTCGACCACCCCAAGATATACCTCCGACACCGGGGTACTCTGAAATACATCGATTATCCCCTGGGCATCGATATCCGGCCACTTTGCGGTCAGAGCGTCCGCGCCGCCGCGCGCGACCAGCGCCATGCGCACATTGGTGATCTGATTGAGCCCCACGATCAGTACCGTTTCGGCCATGCCGTAGCCGAGGCCGACCGACATTACATCCTTGAACTTCCGGTTATGCCGCAGCGCAAACGCGCTGCCGAACAGCACCCCGCCGCCGAGCAGTGCGGAAATCAGCGCGTTGACCGCGATATACCAGAACGGCAGCGGATTGGGCAGGCTTTCGCCGAAGGCCTGCGCCGCAATGACGCCGGTGAGCATCTGCTGCACCATCCATGCCGCCACATAGCCCGCCGCGCCGGTGAGCAGGGGACGGGCATGGATTTTCCGGCACAGCCAGAGCACCACCAGCAGCAGCACCGGAACAACCGTAGTCATCACCAGCGCAACGATAAACGCCGCGACAATGGAGTTGGATAGCATTTATGTCCCTCCGTCCGGAATGGTCAGGGTGAACAGCGCCGGACAGAGGCCGCTCCTGAAATCGCTCTGTGTTTGCTCCTGCTCATCCTGTGCCTACCATTATGCCCCGCCGCAAAACCGGTGTCAAGTCTCATCTTGTTCATAATTTCTGTGTCCTGCCCGGCTGTTCCCTCTTCTTTCAGACAGAGGACAAAGCCCGGAGCAACGCTCCGGGCTTTGTCCTCTGCTATCCGTCAAACCGGCTTTCGATGATCTTCGGGCTCGCCGGGGGGGAGTAGCGCCAGGAATCGATGTGCCCCTCGGTGATAAAGTACTGCGGCGGCGCCGCCTCGTGGGGGGCGTCCTCCGCATCGATGATAATCAGCTTCAGCTTCATCTTTTCCGGCAGGATGCTTTTTATGTACACCCCTGCGGCCTGGCCCACCCGGACCCCCTCGCGCGGTTCGGCCAGGCCGGCGAGATTCGGGGTAAGCTCGACAAAAATACCGTACTCCTCCACCGAACGCACCACGCCGGCCACCGTTTCCCCCTGCTCAAACAGGGCGGCGTTTTCCTCCCAGGTGCCGAGCAGCTCGCGGTGGGACAGGCAGATCCGCCCGTTTTCGAGCGACGAAACCACGCCCAAAATATCCATCCCCGGCGCAAACCGGTCGGACGGATGGGAGATCCGGCTGACCGATATGCTGGCAATCGGCATCAGCGCGGGCAGTCCGCAGCCGATATCGCAAAAAGCGCCGAAGCTCTCGAGACGGGTGACCTTCGCCGGGATGATATCCCCGCAGCGCAGCTGCCCGAGATATTCAAACCGGCACTTTTCCTGCGCATCCCGTCTTGACAGCACCGCCCGCCGGCGGCCGTCCGCCAGATTTTCAAACCCCTGCACCGTAAAGCAGACCGGTTTGCTCACCCGCGAGATCAGCGCGATATCACGGGTGGTGCCCTCCAGTATCCCGATCGCCCCCTCATCATGGGGGATGATCCCCTCCATGCAGGGCATATCCACATGCAAATTGTGCTCCGCATCGCACAGCACCGCCCGTGCTTCGAGCACCTGCCCGGTCATCGCCGCTTCCGCAAGCCCCGCCGCCGAGCGTATCGCCGCCTGATTATGGGGCGTATTCAGCAACGCCCCCTCCGCCACATACCGCATCATCACAACAGCATTCCTTTCCCTGCGCCCGCAAGCACATCATTTGTTTTCCTCAGCGCTGCTCACCGCTGCAAAGGATATATATGCACCGTGATGTGCGGTCATGCCTGCTTTTTTGCGCCGCCGGGTTGCAGGAAGGGACGTTGTGTGGTATACTTTTCTGGTCGTTTGCTGTCGATCGGCTATATATTTTTCTGTTTCTGAGACTAAAACAGAGAAATATATAGCCGGTTTTTTTATGGTGCGGAAAATCCCGCAAATCCACTTTTCAGGAGGAAATCCCATGTCCCGTACAAAAGCCGTCCCGCCGGAAAACCCGATGGGCACCCGGCCGGTATTCCGGCTGCTGTTCTCGATGGCGGTGCCGCCGATCCTCTCGATGCTCATCCAGTCGATGTACAACATCGTGGACAGCATCTTTGTGGCACGGATCAGCCGGGATGCGCTGACCGCCGTGTCCCTGGCGTTCCCGCTGCAGAACCTCGTGCTGTCTGTCGCGGTAGGGATCGGCGTGGGCATCAGTGCGGTCATCTCCCAAAGCCTCGGCGCCAAAAACACCCGTGCGGCAGACGCAGCGGCGGCAAACGGCCTGCTGCTCACCGCTGTCCACGCGGTGCTGTTCATCCTATTCGGTCTGCTGTTTGCAAAACCGTTCATCGATTTATTCACCGACGATCCGGCAATTTACGCAATGGGATGCCAGTACAGCCTGATTGTCATCTGCTTTTCCTGCGGCAATCTATTCCACATCTATTTTGAAAAAATGTTTCAGGCCACCGGCAATATGCTGGTGCCGATGGTGCTGATGCTCATCGGCGCGCTGACCAACATTGTGCTTGACCCGATCCTGATTTTCGGCCTGTTCGGTTTTCCGGAAATGGGGGTGGCGGGTGCTGCCGCCGCCACCGTCATCGCTCAGTTTGTCTCCTGCATCCTATCGGTCGCCTGGTTTTTCCTCCGCCCGCAGCCGATTCGCCTGTCCCTGCGGGGTTTCCGCCCGGACGGCGGGATGATTCGCAGAATCTATGCCATCGGCATCCCCTCGAGCGTGATGATGGCGTTACCGTCGGTGCTCGTCGGACTGCTCAACGCCATCCTTACGCCGCTGTCTGAAGCTGCGGTGGCCATGTTTGGGGTATATTTCAAGCTGCAGACCTTCGTCTATATGCCGGCGAACGGCCTGGTCCAGGGGATGCGTCCGCTTGTCAGCTACAATTACGGAGCGGGTCTCCATGCACGCATGCACCGTACCGTCCGCCTGAGCCTGCTGACCGCCGGGGGGATCATGGCCGCAGGCACGCTGCTTTTCCTGCTGGTACCGGACGCGCTGCTGCGCCTTTTCCACGCTGACGTAGAAATGCTCGCCATCGGCATTCCGGCGCTGCGGATCATTTCGCTCGGTTTTGTGGTCTCCTCCGTGGGGGTGGTGCTCGCCGGCGCCTTTGAAGCGCTCGGGCGCGGCGGCCCCTCCCTGGCCGTATCGCTGCTCCGGCAGCTCCTGATCATCCCGCCGCTCGCCCTGCTGCTGTCCCGTTTCTGGGGGCTGACCGGCATCTGGATTACCTTTCCGGCAGCGGAACTGTTTGCTGCGGCCGCGGCCGTCCTCCTGTACCGCCGTCTCTGCCGGAAGCTGTCTGCAGAGATTTCCTCTTGACGGCAGGCACCGGAAGGGGAATAATAAAGGTGAGATTTTACGAAAGGACCGCTGCACATGTTTGTTTCCCATCGGACCAGGGGAGGGGCGCTGCTGCTTTCCCTGCTGCTTCTGCTGACCCCGGTAGGCTGCAATGGGAAGGAGCCCGCCTCCTCTGCGGCCGGTGAACCGCATACAACGGCCAGTACCACCCCTTCGGCTGCCTCCGGCGGAACACACCCACAAACCGGCGCCGCCACGGCCACCACCACAGCTGCCGGAACAACCGCGGAAACCACCGCGGCGGACAAGCCTGCTGATTCGTCCCCCGGCCCGTCCACGACAACCGCTTCCCCTCCGGCAACCACCACAAACCCGGCAACGCCGGCGGACGATGCGGCGGCTATCCTCGCGCAAATGACGCTCGAGGAAAAGGTGGGCCAGATGTTCCTGCCCCATCTTCCCGACAGCTTTGCTGCCGGCGATGTCCAGACCTACGCCCCCGCAGGCTTTGTGCTGTATGCAAAGGATTTCAGCGGTAAAACCAAGGCGCAGGTTCAGCAGATGATCGCCGGTTACCAGCAGGCATCAAAAATCCCGCTGCTGATTTCTGTGGATGAGGAGGGCGGCTCGGTCGTGCGCATCAGCAGCAATCCCGCTCTGCGCGATACGCCGTTTTTATCCCCGCAGGAGGTGTATCAAAACGGCGGCCTGGCCGGGCTGATCCGTGACACACAGGAAAAATCCCGCCTGCTGCTGAGCCTGGGCGTCAACCTTAATCTGGCGCCGGTTTGTGATATCACCATGGACAAAAGCGCTTATATCTACAAACGCACGCTCGGCCTGTCGGCAGAGGCAACCGCCGAGGGGATTGCGGCTATGGTGCGCACGATGGAGCAGGAGGGGATTTCCGGCGCCCTCAAGCATTTCCCCGGTTATGGGAGCAGCACGGACACCCATGCGGGCATTGCCTATGACCATCGCGATTACAGCGAATTTGTCCGGCAGGATTTCCTGCCGTTTATTGCCGGCATTGAGCAGGGTGCGCCGAGCGTTCTGATTTCCCACAACATCGTTACCTGTATGGATCCCGATTATCCGGCCTCTCTTTCCAAAGAAGTCCATCGTATTCTGCGTGAGGAGCTGCATTTTGACGGCGTCATTATGACCGATGACCTTTCGATGGGGGCCATCAGGCAGTTCACCGCAGGCGGATCGCCCGCCGTTACAGCGGTGCTGGCCGGAAACGATCTGCTGCTGACCGCCGACTGGAAAAACGAATACGCCAATGTACTGGCCGCGGTAAACAGCGGTGAAATCCCTGTCAGCCGGATCGACGAATCCGTCCTGCGCATCCTGAACTGGAAGATGGATAAGGGACTGGTTCCGGGCGGCTGAACGGCTCCTCTCCAACCGGTCTTATCTTGAACATCAAAATTTTTTCTTGACAATTTAACACAACGGTGCTAGAATGGCGGCATAAGGACAAAGGCGTTCCCGGGAAACGCCTTTGTCCTTATTTTTATTTTATCTGCTCAAGGTGGTGTTTTGAATGCTGGAATATTCCTTGATGGATACGCTTTGGGTATTCCTCGCTGCGATTCTTGTCTTTTTTATGAATCTGGGCTTTGCCAGCGTGGAAGCAGGTTTTGCCCGATCCAAAAACACGGTGAATATTCTGTCGAAAAACTTCATTGTTTTCGCCGTTTCATCCCTCGGCTTCCTGCTTTTGGGCTGGGGCATCATGTTCGGCGGCGACAACCCCTTCATGGGTACCGAGCATCTGTTCATTCTCGGCAGCCAGGATTTGTCCTTCTACGATGAAACCCTGACCTCATCCGTGCCTTTCTGGGGAAAATTCTTTTTCCAGCTGGTGTTCTGCGGGACGGCGGCCACCATCGTGTCGGGCGCTGTCGCCGAACGGGTTAAATATGTCTCCTTTATCATCTTTTCCTTTGTATTAACCCTGGTAATCTACCCGATTGTCGGCCACTGGGTCTGGGGCGGCGGCTGGCTTGCTGACCTCGGCTTTATGGACTTCGCAGGCGATGCGGTCGTCCACTCCCTCGGCGGATGGGCGGCGCTGGCAGGCGCCATGCTGCTTGGCCCGCGTATCGCCAAATACGGCAGGGACGGCAAGCCCAAGGCGATTCCCGGCCACAGCATGTCTTTGGCGGTCATTGGTCTGTTTGTCCTCTGGCTCGGCTGGTTCGGCTTCAACCCCGGCTCGACCATGAGCTTTCAGAATCCGTCGGATGTCTTTCACATCCTGATGACCACCAATACTTCCGCAATCGCCGCGGTGCTGACCTCAACGATCACTTCCTGGATTGTAATGAAAAAGCCGGATCTGGGCATGACTGTCAACGGCTGTCTTGCCGGACTGGTCGGCGTTACGGGCGGCTGTGCCTATGTTTCGATTGAAGCCTCGCTGCTCATCGGCGCACTCGCCGGCATTCTGGTTGTGTTTGCCGTCAGGTTCTTTGATAACAGGAAAATTGACGACCCGGTCGGCGCAACCTCGGTCCATCTGGGCTGCGGCATCTTCGGCACGCTCTGTGTCGGCCTGTTTGCTCAAGAGGGCGTAACCTCTCTTTCGACAACCAATGGCCTGTTTTACGGCGGCGGATTCCGCCTTTTGGGTATACAGCTGCTCGGCACGATTGTCATCGGCGCCTTTACCTTTGTCTCCTCCGGGCTTGTCTGGCTGGTTTTGAAAAAGACGATCGGCATCCGTGTTTCCCGAGAAGAGGAAATCCAGGGCCTGGATATCGGCGAACATGGCAATATTGCCTATCCGGACTTTGCCCCTGTCACCGAGTCGATTGAACCGAACGATGTACCCGCTGTCCGTCTTCCTGCCCCTGTGCAGCCGGCCGTTGGCGTAGAAAAGGCCGTTCCGGTCGAACATCACGAGACGAACGGCGCAAGGATTGCCAAAGTGACCATTCTGACCAATCAGAATAAGTTCTCCCGACTGCAGGAGTCACTGGATCAGCTCGGGATTACCGGTATCACTGTTACCAATGTCCTGGGTTACGGCACCCAGAAGGGCCACACTCTCTACTTCAGAGGGGCTCCGGTTTCCTCCCGCCTGCTGCCGAAAATCAAGGTCGATATCGTTGTCAGCCGTATTCCGGTCGAGACCCTGGTCAAGACCGTTCAGGAGACGCTGTATACCGGAAATATCGGCGACGGTAAAATCTTTGTTTATGATGTCGAGGATGTCGTCAGAATCCGCACCGGCGAACGAGGCTATGACGCCCTGCAGGACGAAGAAACAGGGGAGGACTGAGCGTCTTTTCGCTTCCGACACGGCATAATATTGCTTAAAAAGAAGGAATGGCTTCTATGAAAAAATGTCCGCCGGCATAAGCGGTGGTTTTGCAAAAAACGCCTGTACGGCTCTGTTACTAACAGCGCCTACAGGCGTTTTTTGCGGCCAGACATCTGCGAAGCGCCTGCTGCCCGTAAACGGGGCTGTGTTTTCCTCAAGGGTCAATTGCTCACACAGAATCCGGCTGTATTCTTCTTAGGCGGTTTCCCCGCTTTGCTCCTGCCGGATTATTTCCGTTTGCGCTGCAGCAGGCACCGGCGACCATACCGCAGCCAGGAATACACAACCGCTGCCAGCCAAAGCCACAGGCCGATCTTTTTCTGCTGCCGGAGCATTTTATAACAGCTGAGTTCCGCCTGCTCCATCGCCTTCAGGTTGGTGGAAAGTCCGTTTTTCCTGGGATTCGCTGTCCCGTCCTCATAGATCATAAGGTGCCGATTGATCACCCGGACATCATATTTCTGGACGATCCGCAGCCAGAGATGATAATCCTCCCCGTACTGCATTTTTTCGTCGAAACCACCGACGTCAAGAAGCACCTGTCTTTTTGCCATCACCCCACTGGTAAACAGGTGATTCTTGAACAGCATCTGTTTGAGGGTAATTGCCGAGACAGGCGTCTTTGTGGATATCTCCGTCTTCTGGCAGGAAACCAGATCCGCACCCGTCTCTTCCATACATTCTACCTGCGCCTGCAGCTTGTCCGGCATCCATTGATCATCCGCATCCAAAAACGCCACATAAGTTCCGGTGGCCCGGCGAATGCCTTCGTTGCGGGTATACGAAACCCCTCTGTTTTCCCGGTCGATCAAAACAGCCTCAATTCCATGATCTGTCAAAAAGGCCCTGACGAGTTCCATGCTGTTATCCGTAGAACCATCGTTGAGCAATATCCATTCAATCGCCGGATATGTTTGGCGATATACGCTTTCCATTGTCCTTACGATGGTGCGCTGTGCATTATAGATCGGGATGACGACACTCACGAGTTCCATGAAATTCTTTTCCTTTCATTCTCCCGGCTTAATGAAAGCCTTCCGGAAATCCTCCAGCACTTCTTCATAGGAAAATGCCCTGAGCGCATACGCCTGCGCCGCGGCGGATACCTCTTTGAGCCGGTTTTCCTCCAGAATCGTTCTCAGCTGCCGTTCAATGCCCTCGGTCGAAGGCTCCTTCAGAAACCAGCCGGTCTGCCCGTCCTGAATCACATCGGGAATCCCGCCTACCGGTGACGCCAGCACCGGCGTGCCGCAGCACATGCTCTCGATTACCGAATTGGGGAGTCCCTCATAGTTGGACGGAAACAGCAAAAGCTTCCACCGGTTATAGCAGGCTCCGATTTCCCGGTTATCCACCCATCCCAGCATACGGATAGATTCCTCTTCACCGAGCGCCTTTATCTTTTGGCAGCAAATTTCGTAATCCGGACCATTGCCCGCAATCTCCATTTTCCACTCGGGAAAGGTCTCCCTGAGCCGATGAAAAGCCTCTATGGCCTCCAAAGGATGCTTGTTGTGCTGCAGCCGGCAGGACATGCCGACCACCTTTTCCCGGTTTTCCACAGGAACCACATTTTTAAATTGCTCCCGGTCCACATACAGATGCAGGACAAAAACCTTATTTATGCTGCGTTTCGGCAAATTCCACTGTTTGAGTACGGATGGTGCTTCCACTCCAATTTGTGATGCGTGCTTGGCCATAAACCGCATAATGCCCCCGATCAGGAAGTTGTACAATGATGGCTTTTCGTCCTTATATTTGGTATTGCCGTATAAAAAGACCACCGTTTTTTTGCGGGTCAGCTTGCAGTACAAAAAAGGGAACAGCATCGGTCCGCTGAGCCAGAACACCACCGGCGCTCCCTTTTTGTAATGACGGCGAATGGCACCGATCGCTTTAAATTGCATCTTCACAAACTGAGGCAAGTCTTTTTTCTGCGAAATCCCGCTCCATTGCAGCGGAAGATTTTCCACCGTTACCCCGCATAAAGCTTCAAGAAGATCCTCCGGGTAATTGGATGTAATGAATGTGATATTCTCACAGCTGTCAGCGGCCAGCTTGAGAAACTTATAGTTAAACCCGACGTTGGCTTTGGCGCTGTCCACCACATAGCTGGATAAAATCAGCATCTGTTCCATGTCTGTCCTCCATCATTATCCGGGGGCTTTGTGCTTAATGAACATTTGGGTAAAGTCCGTATAGACAGGTTCTTTTTCCGGCGGCAAAAAACGGACAGTCCTTTAGCCTCTTTCTATTTTACCGGAAGCTATGGCCGTGTTATTATACCCTCTTTTCAAAGCAATGTCAAACAACACGAAAGCCGGTCAGGATCTCTGTACAATCATTCCAAATGCTGTTTTTGTTTTTCTGGAAATCCCGCAAAACATTCGAAAGGAGTGCTTTATGACTAAAATAAAGGGCTGCCGCAAACAGGTTCGTTTTGCAGCAGCCTCTTTTTACAGATCAATACGTCCGTACAGCGTGGCATTGCGCTCGGTCTCGGACTGGGTTTTCTCCGGCGGGGTGGCGCCGTCCGCAGTGGGCAGCGGATTGCTGCGGGGGACAAATTCCCGCACCTGCCGCACCGGACGTTCCGGTGCAATATCACTGCGGCGCGAACCGCGGCCGCGGCCTTCGCCGCCCTCCTGCCGGCCGCCGCGCCCAGAACGGTTTCCGGAACGCGCGGGACGGTTCTTCACCGGGTTATCCTCCGACGGCCCGATGATGACGTGGCGGTTCGGCTCACTGCCCACACTCCACGAGGTAGCGCCTTTGATCTCCTGTACCGCTGTATGGATAATGCGGCGCTCGTACGGGTTCATCGGCTCGAGCGAGGTTTTCCGGCCGGTACGCGCAGCCTGATTACCGATTTTGCGCGCCAGCCCGGACAGCGCCTGCTCGCGCTTCTGCCGGTAATTGCCGATATCCAGCGTCACACGGTAATAGCTGTTCTCCACCCGATTCGCCACCAGACCGGTCAGATACTGCAGCGCGTCAAGCGTGTCGCCGCGATGGCCGATGATAAAACCGAGATCCTCGCCTTCGAGCGTCAGCACACAGCCGTTTTCTTCCTCCTTAACTTCAATGGACGCACCTTTCGCGCCCATTCCTTCGAGCAGCTGGGCCAGGTATTCCTTTGCGGCGGAAGCCGGCGTGACTTCCACGAATACCCTCACCCGCGCGGGGCATCCGCCAAACAGGCCGAGTGTCTTTTTCTGCGGCGCCTGCAGGACCTCCATCTGTACTTCGTCCGCCGTGAGGCCGAGTTCCGCGGCAGCAGCCTGCCTGGCTTCCTCTATTGTGGCGGCTTCCTTGATCGCTTCCTTGAGCACGACAGCACATCCCTTTCTTTACTCGTGGTTTCTCTATGGCCCGCACCATGTTATGCAGGCCGAACAGCGGCGTTTCCGCTGTTATTGCTTATTCCTCCGCTTTTTCGGCCTCTTCCTCAGCCGGCGCGGACTCTTCTCCCGTCTCCGGCTGCGCCTGTTCCGAATCCTCTTTCACAACAGCCGCCTCCGCCGCATTTGCCTCACGGCGTCTGATCTTATTCGGATTCTTTGACGGTTCCTTTGGTTTTTTCGCCGCTTCCAGACGGGCCTTCTCCTTTGCTAAAGCTTCTTCGCGCTCCGCTTTTTCCGCCAGGACCCGCTCTTCCTCTTCCTTCCTGCGCGCCTCTGCGAGCCGCTTTTTATCCTCGGCCTTCTTGCGGCGGCGTTCCTCGTACTCCGCTTCCGCCTTCGCACGGATCTTGGCGGGGTTATAGATCAGGTTGAGGATGATCGTCTGCAGGATCGCGATCAGGTTCGAGCAGATCCAGTAGATGCCGACGCCGCCCGGAACACTAAAAGTAATAAACAAAGAAAACAGAGGCATGAAAAGAATCAGCATCACGTTGCTGCAGCCCTGCCCAGGCTGTTTTTCGCCCTTGGCTGTACCCTGCTTGGTGAAATACATCGATACCAGGCTCGAGCCCATCGCGGTCAGCCACGACAGCAGCGGGATGATCCACAGCAGGTTGATGCCCTTGATTCCCTTTTCATTCCACGGTTCTTCAAGCATCGACGCATTACCTAACCGGAAGTCCGCCGCAATGCCTTTCATCTGATCCACATATTCTGCCGCGGTTTTGCCCTCCAGGGCGTCCTCCCCGAGTGCCGCAATCGCTTCGGTGATTTCCGCCTCATGGGTATCCAGTGCCTTAAGCATCCGCAGTTCTTTATAATATCCACTCTTGTCGGCCTCGGTCATCAGCTGAAGCTCATAGGTTTTTTCCACTGCCGCATTGGTGACCGCCGACGGGATATGCGCCAGATGTTTCAGCGGCATATAGATAACCGAGATAACGCCGAAAAGGACGATCATCTGGATAACCATCGGCAGGCAGCCGCCGGTCATGCTCACGCCCTCTTTTTCGTACAGATCCATCTGCTTCTGCTGCAGCTTCTGCTTGTCCTGGCCATATTTTTTCTGCAGCCGCTCGATCCGGGGCGCCAGACGCGCACGTTCGGCGTTGGCCTTCTGCGACTTTAGCGACAGCGGGAAGGTCGCCGCACGGATGAGCAGGGTAAACAAGAAAATGGAAATGAAGTAATTGCCGACAAACCTATAGATAAACCACAGGATATAACCCAGCGGTGTGGCTATGATATCGAAAATCTGCATCATGCGGGCATTCCTCCGTTTTTGTTGTCTTCAGCGCTTTGCCAATCCAGCCGTTATATACCAAAAGGGGGAATCCCCTGAAAATTCCCGTTTATTTCGTCTTATGGCCGCCGCGCGGCCGTTTTTCCTTTTTTTCCGGCACCGGGTCGTAGCCGCCCTTGCACAGCGGGTTGCACCGCAGGATCCGCCATACCGCAAGCGCGGTTCCCTTAAAGGCACCGAATCTTTCGATCGCTTCAATCGCATAGGCCGAGCAGGTCGGTACAAACCGGCAGGAGGGCGGCGTATTTGCAGAAATCGCCCGCTGATAAAAATGGATCAGCCCGATCAGCACCTTTTTCATGCCTTCGTCTCCGCTTGTCCCTTCAGCACTCCCGCCGCCCGGAGCTGTTCCTCCATCACGGCGCGCACCGCCGTGCTTTTGCACTTCAGCGTGCGCGCGCGGGCGACAAACACCAGATCCCAGCCGCCGGAAATCTGCGGCAGCAGCAGCCGGTAGGCCTCCCGGATCACCCGCCGGCAGCGGTTACGCTGCACGGCGCCGCCGATCTTTTTTCCCGTGGTGATGCCGGCGCGCGGATAGCCCAGCCGGTTTTTGCGCACATAGGTCACGAGCACGGGATGCACCTGCGATTTTCCGCGGTAGTACAGCGTGCGGAAATCCTTATTCGTGTTGATCACCGCGAACTTCGTCATACCGGCCCTGCCCCTCGCTCCAAAACACCTCATATAAAAAGGCAAAAGAGCCCCGCTGCTTGCATGTGTAGGCCGGGACTCTGTCTTCCCCTATTGCGGCCGCGCGCAGCGGCCGTCCCCCGCCTACAAAAAAAAGCCACACTAAGGTGGCCTTTTTTAATAGGTGAGCTGTTTTCTTCCCTTTGCCCTTCTGCGGGCCAGCACCTTACGGCCGTTTGCCGTGGCCATTCTTTTCCGGAACCCATGTTCCATTTTGCGATGCCGTTTCTTCGGTTGATACGTACGAAGCATGCGTCATCCTCCTTTCCGCCTTGCGAAAACTTATTATAAACCAAAACATCAGAAAAAGTCAATACTGTTTTCGCCGGAAAATGGCTCTGTCCGGCGCTTTTTTTCCCCTATTGTAGCCTGTCCCTTTATCTTTGTTTTTTGACCACAATATCTTGCGATTTTGCCGAATTACGTTTAACGGCACATAACGGCCCCATTTTGCCCATTTGCCGTCCCGGGGCGGTTTTCTTCAAAAAAACCCCAGAAAAGCAGGAAACGGCGTTGAAAAGGATTTTAAATTATGATACAATTAAATATACGGGTATTTTTCTGTTTACCTTATATCTTTGTCAGGCAAATGTTCTGTTTTCTTATGTTATTTGCTGTACGATATGACGTGAAAATTATTCACTGCCAGCCGGAATTCAAAGCAAAGAGGAGCAAAGCAAAAATGGAAACCATCAAAGAGGCCTGGTCGGAGATCCTGAATTATCTGCGCAGCCGGGACGATGTGTCGGAAGTAGCCTATAACGTCTGGATTTCCTGCATCGAACCGCAGGGGATTGAAGACGGCGAGGTGGTGGTTTACGTCCACACGAATTTTCAGCGGAAGATCGTCACCGAGCATTATGCCGGCAAGCTGCAGAACGCCTTTGAGCAGGTGCTCGGCATCCCGCTGGGCTTAAAAATCCTGTCGGGCGAGGATATGCAGGCGGATCCCATGAAAACCGCTGTCGACCCGCATAATCTCTATCCGCCCAAAGACGACAAAAGCGAGTATTCCTTTGAAAATTTTGTCGTCGGCCCGTCCAACAAATTTGCCCATGCTGCCTCACAGGCCGTGGCGAGCAAGCCGGCCGGCTATTATAATCCTTTATTTATTTACGGCGGCTCCGGTCTGGGCAAAACCCATCTGCTGTACGCCATCTGCAACGAAATCAAGAAAAATTCGCCCGACGCCCAGATTTTGTATACCAAGAGTGAGGTTATCACCAACGAGCTGATCGAATCGCTGCGCAGCAACCGGCCGCAGGAGTTCCGCACCAAATACCGTCAGGCCGATGTCCTGCTGGTGGACGACATCCAGTTTATCGCCGGCAAAACCGGCGTGCAGGAAGAATTCTTCCATACCTTTGAGGCGCTGCATCAGGCCAACAAGCAGATCGTGCTCGCCTCCGACCGGCCGCCCAAGGAAATTGCCACCCTTGAAGACCGCCTGCGCAACCGGTTTGAAATGGGCCTTCTGGCGGATATTCAGCCGCCGGATCTCGAAACCCGTATTGCCATCATCAAGCGCAAGGCGCAGATGCTCGAAATGCCGATCAGCGACGATATTGCCGAATACATCGCCAGCCAGCTCAAAAGCAACGTCCGTCAGCTGGAGGGAGCGGTGAAATTCATGCGTGCGCAGTGCCAGCTCGAGGGCATCCAGCCCTCGCTGACCGTTGCCCAGAGCGCGATCCGCGACATCCGCAACGACAGCCAACCGGCCCCGGTCACCGTCGACCGGGTGATTACCGAGGTTGCCCGCACGATGAACGTATCGCCGGAGGATATCCGCTCCGAAAAGCGGTCCGCCCCGATTTCCCAGGCCCGCCAGGTGGCCTCCTACGTTGTCCGCAGCGTGACCAACCTGTCGATGAAGGCAATCGGCGAGGAATTCGGCACGCGCGACCATTCCACCATTGTCTATGCGGTGCGCAGGGCGGAGGAAAGGATGAAAAAGGATACCTCCTTCCGCAATATGGTGGACGATATCATCAAAAATATCGGCGGCTGATCCGCGGGACGCATCGTGGAAAATTTCAGAAATACCAGAGGAATCCGCCTTTTTTCCATTTTCCCACCGGTCTTTCACGACATTTCCACCGGCTGTTCACCGCAAGTTCCGGTGGATTCCACGGGAAAACGGGGAAAAGCTGTCGAAGCAGCAGGCCCTTTTTCCCCGATCTTTTTCACTTTTCACTACCCAGTTTACCCCATGCCGTGAAAAAATTTCCGGCATTCACCCAAATCCCCCTTTTTCTCGACAGCGTTTTCCGCCGGGGGCTTGTCCGTTTTTTGTGGACACAGGCGGGTTTTCCGGGATTTTCCCCATTTCCACCGCCCCTAATACTACGACGAAATAAGAAAGGTTATGTTTATCAATATCTTTTCTTTTTTCGACAGCGGGCCGCTGTATCGACTGCCGTGTGATTTTCCTACACAGACAGTTTATGCATCCGGCTTTCCGGAAAGAACCGGATGCGGTAAATATTTTTGCGGAGCGGGGTGCCGCTCCCGATACGAAAGGATGGCAGGCTTTATGAAGTTTGTTTGCAGCCGACAGGCGCTCGTTGACGCTACCGGCAACGTCCAGCGCGCGGTTTCCGGCAAATCCACGCTGCCGGCGCTCGAAGGCATTCTGATGCGCGCCGCGGGAAGCTCGTTGTTTCTGGCGGGCTATGACCTGGATCTGGGGATTACCACCACCATTGAGGCACAGGTACAGGAACCCGGGGAAATGGTGCTGACCGCCAAGCTGTTCGGCGAAATTGTCCGCCGGCTGCCGGAGGAGCAGGTCTGGTTCACGGCGGACGAAAAGTGCAACGTCGTCATCAAAAGCGGCCAGTCGGAATTTACCATCATGGGCATTTCGGCTTCGGAATATCCCGAGCTGCCGTCGGTCAACGACGGTGTGGGCTTTACGGTCGGACAGGATGTGCTCAAGAGCATGATCCGTCAGACCCTGTTTGCGGTTGCTCAGAACGACGCGCGCCCGGTGCACACCGGTACGCTGTTCGAGGTGGGCGGCGGTATGCTGCGGCTGGTATCGGTGGACGGCTCCCGTCTGGCGATGCGCTGTGAAGCGGTGCGCAGTGAGGAAAATATGCAGTTTGTCGTGCCGAAAAAAACACTCAGTGAGGTGCTCAAGCTGCTCACCGACGAGGATACGCCGATGTCGATGGCGGTGGGCCGCCGGCATATCGTGTTGGAAATTGACGGCTATGCGGTCATTTCCCGGCTGCTTGACGGCGAATTCCTGCCATATCGCAAGGCGATCCCGCAGCAGGTGGCCACCACGGTATGCGTCAACACCCGTGAGCTGATCAGCACGGTGGAGCGCGTTTCCCTGGTCATCAACGACCGGCTCAAATCTCCGCTGGTGTGTGAATTCCAGAAGGGGCGCATCCTGTTTTCCTGCACCTCCCCGCTCGGCAGCGCAAACGACGCGATCGAAGCACAGGTGGAGGGCAATGAGGAGGAAATGGGCTTCAACAGCCAGTTCCTGCTCGACGCCCTTAAAAACGCCGAAACCGACGAGGTGCGCATTGAACTCAATGGCGCGCTGCAGCCGATGAAGGTACTGCCGGTGGAGGGGGATTCCTTCCTGTTCCTGGTGCTGCCGGTACGGCTCAAGCGCTGACCGGACGGAAGGGACCGATTGTATGGACAAGGAGATTGCCATCCACACGCCGTTTATCCGGCTGGATGCGCTGCTCAAGCTCGCCGGCATGGCCGATACGGGCGGCGCGGCGAAGATTATGGTGCAAAGCGGTCAGGTGCTGGTCAACGACACGGTGTGCCTGCAGCGGGGGAAAAAGCTGGTGCCGGGCGACCGGGTGAAAATCGCCGGTTCGGCACAGGAAATTTGCATCGGCGAAACGGCATGAACAGCCGGCGGCTTTCCGCCGCCGGGAGGAACAGGCGGGAAATTTCCCGCGCGGAGGCGGCATGAGGGTCGACAGGCTGACATTCAGCGGATTCCGCAATCTGGCGGCCGGCGAATGGATACCGGGTGCCGGAGTCAATATTTTATACGGCGACAACGCGCAGGGCAAAACCAATCTGCTCGAAGCGCTGTGGATGTTTACCGGCGGGCGCAGCTTCCGCGGGGCCAGGGACAGCGAGCTTAAGCAGTTCGGGGCGGAAAAAAGCTGCTGCCGGTTGGAATTCACGGCACAGGAAAGGCAGCAGGAGGCGGAAATCCGGATCGAAAAGCGCCGGAGCGCATCGCTCAACGGCATTGCGCAGCCCTCAGCGGGCAGACTCGCCGGTGTTTTCTGTGCCATCGTCTTTTCACCCGAGCATCTCACCCTGATCAAGGGGGGACCGGAAGGACGGCGGAAATTTCTCGATGCCGCTTACTGCCAGGTGCGGCCGGGTTATATCACGGTGCTCGGCGAGTACATGCGCACGCTGCAGCAGCGCAATGCCCTGCTGCGGGACGCCCGGCAGTACCGGCCGGACGGGGACATGCTGGATTTGTGGGATCATCAGCTTGCACAGGCGGGCGCGCGGGTGCATCTGGCGCGGACAACCTATATCCGCAGGCTTCGGGAAGCGGTTCGGGATATCTATGCAGGGCTGTCCGCGGGGGCGGAGGAGCTGGACCTTTCCTATCGGGCGGAAAACCGCACCGAGGAAATGACCGCTGTACAGGCGGCAGAGGCGCTGCTCGAGGAGATCCGCAGCCACCGGCAGGCGGACCTGGCGGCGGGCTTCACCACCGCAGGGCCGCACCGGGATGATATGGAGGTTTCCATAAACGGTATGGCGGCCCGGGCATACGGCTCACAGGGGCAGCAGCGCAGCGCGGTGCTTGCCCTGAAGATGGCGGAGGCCTCCATCCTGCGGCAGGTCAGCGGGGAACAGCCGGTGGCGCTGCTCGACGACGTAATGAGTGAACTCGACGTGAGCCGGCAGGACTATATTTTCAACCACATACACGACTGGCAGGTGTTTATCACCTGCTGTGATCCGTCCGCCGTACAGCGGGTGACCGGCGGCCGGGTGTTTCATGTGAAACATGGCGTTCTGACACCGGAGACGGCAGGGACGCAAGGAGGATGAGGCGATGTATCTCCACCTGGGACAAAATACGGTGGTAAGGCTTGCGGATATCGTTGGGATTTTTGATATGGATACCGCTACTATTTCCAAAAACACCCGGCAGTTCCTTGCCGACGCCCAAAAGGGAGGACGGGTGTTCAATGTGTCGATGGAGCTGCCGAAATCCTTTGTGGTGTGCACCGACGGGAAAGGCAATGAAACCGTATATATTTCGCAGATTTCGTCGTCCACGCTTCTCAAGCGCACGGCGTTCATGGATACGCTCACCTTTTCGGAGTGAGCGGCAGGCTGAGATAAGACGCATAACAGTTGTGAACGGAGGAAACCCCTAATGAGTACGGAGATGAACATCGACGAAAAGACCGAAAACAGTATGGTGCGGGCAGACGCCACGCCATACGACGAAAGCCAGATCCAGGTTCTCGAAGGGCTGGAGGCGGTGCGCAAGCGCCCGGGCATGTATATCGGTTCCACCGGCCCCCGCGGCCTGCATCATCTGGTGTATGAGATTGTGGACAATTCCATCGACGAAGCACTCGCCGGCTTCTGTACGGATATTGATGTCGATATCCTGCCCGGCGACGTGATTTCGGTGCGCGACAACGGCCGCGGTATCCCGGTTGGCATGAACGAAAAGCTTGGCCTGCCGACGGTTACGGTGGTGCTGACGGTGCTGCACGCCGGCGGAAAGTTCGGCGGCAGCGGCTACAAGGTATCCGGCGGCCTGCACGGTGTCGGTTCGTCGGTGGTCAATGCGCTGTCGAGCTGGATGGAGGTCGAAATCTCCCGCGACGGCAAGATCTATGCGCAGCGGTTTGAACGCGGCGTCCCGGTCAATGACCTGACGGTGATCGGCGATTCGGATCACGACGGCACCCTCATCCGGTTCAAGGCGGATCCGGAAATTTTCCAGGAAACCACCGAATATGAGTTTGAGGTGCTGCAGAAACGTCTGCGGGAGCAGGCATTCCTCAATGCCGGGTTGATGATCCGGCTCAACGACCTGCGCAATCCCGAAAACGAAATCCATGAGGAATACCGTTACGAAGGCGGTATATCGTCGTTTGTGGATTTCATGAACAAGGCCCGCGGCCATCAGGTGCTGCATCCCGATGTGATCCATATCTCCTCCACCGACGGCGATTCCATCGCCGAGGTGGCCATGCAGTATAACGACAGCTACAACGAAAACATCCTTTCGTTTGCCAACAACATCCATACGGTGGACGGCGGTACGCACGAAACCTCCTTCAAAACCGCCATCACCCGAATTTTTAACGATTATGCCCGCAAATACGGCCTGCTCAAGGAAAACGATAATTCGCTCAAGGGCGATGACGTGCGGGAGGGTCTGACCGCGGTAATCAGCGTCAAGCTCAAGGACGCGCAGTTTGAAGGGCAGACCAAGGCCAAGCTCGGCAATACCTCGATGGGCTCACTCGTCAATTCCCTGATGAACGAAAAGCTGGTGCCCTATCTGGAGGAAAATCCCGCGGTTGCCAAGGCTATTCTGGAAAAATCCATCAACGCATCACGGGTGCGGGAGGCCGCACAGCGGGCGCGGGAGCTCGCGCGCAAAAAGAGCGGGCTGGCGACCACCCGTATGCCGGAAAAACTCGCCGACTGCATCTGGAGCGACAACGAACGCACCGAGCTGTATATCGTCGAGGGCGACTCGGCCGGCGGCTCGGCCATCCAGGGCCGGGACCGGAATTTTCAGGCGATCCTGCCGCTGTGGGGAAAAATGCTCAACGTGGAGAAGGCACGGCTGGACAAGGTGTATTCCAACGAAAAGCTGGTGCCGATCGTGGTGGCGCTCGGATGCGGTATCGGTGAGGATTTCGATCTGAGCAAGCTGCGCTACGGCAAGGTCATCATCATGGCGGATGCGGATGTCGATGGTTCCCATATCCGCACCCTTCTGCTGACCTTCTTCTTCCGGTATATGCGTCCGCTCGTGGACGAGGGACATGTATATATTGCGCAGCCGCCGCTGTTCAAGGTATCCAAGGGCAAGCAGCTGCGGTATGCCTTCAGCGACGGGGAACGGGACAAGTTTATTGCGGAGCTCGGCGGGAACGCCGATGTCCAGCGCTATAAGGGCCTTGGTGAAATGGATCCGGAGCAGCTGTGGGAGACCACGATGGATCCGGCTTTCCGTACCATGCTCAAGGTGAGCATCGAGGATGCGGCGGCGGCCGACGAAGCGTTCACCATCCTGATGGGCGATAAGGTGGAGCCGCGCAAGGAATTTATCGAAAAGAACGCGCAGTATGTCATGAATCTGGATATTTGATCGGAATCGGGACAAACCGCAGCGGCAGGGGACGGCAGGCCGTCCCTGGCTGCGAAGAAAGGGAGGAACCCCTCGGATGGACGATCAGGAGAAAATGCCCGCGCAGGAGCAGACGGCGGAAGAAGCCGGAAAGGTGCCTGCGGCGGGGTTTCCGGAGGAGCAGGATCCGTACAGCGGCCGCGACGCCGAAACGCAGGCCGGGCAGCCGCAGGCGGATCTGCGCATCCAGCTGACCAAAGAGGAATTGTATGCCTGCATGTGCAGCCGGCAGGAGCGAAAAGCCGGAAAGACACGGCTGATTGTGGAAACGGTGCTGCTGGGACTGCTGGCGGCCTATTGCATCCTTGCGTTTTTTCTCTCCGGGATGGCAAGCGTCGCATCGCTGTGCATCGGATTGGCTGCGCTGCTGCTGGCTGCGGCCATCTGGGCGGTGCCGGCAATCGTCAACCGCTATGATGCGAATCGGGAGTTTTCCAAGAATAAAGTGCTGCGGGTACGAATTTATGCGCAGGGATTTGGATTCGGCACCGATGATACCTTTCAGCTGGTTCCGTATGAGCAGTGCTGTGCCAGGCGGGGCAAAGACATGATCCTGCTGGATTTTGAGGGCGGGCTGATGGTCGCACTGCCCAAACGGCTGCTTGACGGCGGAATATGGGAACAGCTGCAAGGACGGCTGCATCTCGACGAGGAAAAGGGCAAAGACAAGGAATAGAATCCTGCTGTCCGCCGGTCAGGCGGAGTGGAGTCGCAGAATCCGCAGGGCGGGCCTTTTGCCCGGTTTCGCGGGAAAGGAAAGAAAACATGCAAGAAACAACGCCTGTCCGTGCGCAGTTTCGGGTGGATGTGTCCCAGGCAGAATATGTGCAGGCCTCTTTGCTGCTTGCACGGCGGTTCGGTGTGCTGCAGTTTGCGCCGGCCGCCATGATCGCCGGCGTGCTGCTGATTGCGGGCAGCCTGACGATGACCGGTTTTATGATTTCGCTGTTTTTCCCGCTTTTTCTTCTGCTGCTGGGGATTCTGCTGCTGGTGGTGTTCCTGGTGGTGGAGCCGGCGGATATACGCCGGCAGGCAAAGAAGGATTACGAAACCTTTGCGCAGCTTATGCAGCCGGCAGACCTTTGTCTGTACCCGGATGATGTACGGACCAAAACACCGTATTTATCCCTGCAGGATCCCTATGCCCGGATGCTGTGCGTGGAGACCGACACGCTTGTGGTGCTGATCCGGGACAGGGAACAGATGCTGATTCTTCCCAAACGCTGCTTTCCGCCGGGGCGGGCGGAGGAGATAATGGATTTTCTGCGGACGACCTTTGTCCGCCGGCGCCGGGTGATGCGTGGCTGGCTGTTTTGACAGGCGAAAGGGAAAAAATGGAGCAGATTGAACTGAGTGTGCTGATGACCCAGGAGGATTATATGGCCTTCCTGGTACAGAAAAGACGCATGCAGCGCGGCCGGAAATTTCAGACAGCGCTGTATGTGGGAGGACTGCTGGCTGTGGCGGCGATCGCTGGCTTCTTTTTCGGGGACAGCATTGGTATGTCGGCTGCATCCGCTGCAGGGCTGCTGCTGGTTGCTGTGGTGCTGATGGTATTCGACGCCGCGATTGCCCCCCTGTTTGACAGGATCACGGCGGCGCGGGACTATGCGGAAAAGGAAAGCCTGCGTACCGCCTGCCTGTATCGTTTTACCGAAAATGAAGTTTATTTGCGCGGGGGACGGATCGAGGGAACCCTTCCCCTTGGTTTCATGACCGGATGGATGCATACGCCGGATTATTTCACCCTCTCCTTCGGGCGGGAAACGTCCCTGTTTATCCCGAAGCGGCTGCTTGGGCAGGAGCAATGCAGCCAGTTGGAAAAATGGCTGCGAACCGCTGATACG
The DNA here is from genome assembly GCA_900553255.1 of uncultured Oscillospiraceae bacterium. Classification (GTDB taxonomy): domain Bacteria; phylum Bacillota; class Clostridia; order Oscillospirales; family Acutalibacteraceae; genus UMGS1591. The sequence continues at coordinate 53,601 of USCI01000003.1, forward strand.
GGAATTCAGGAGAAAGGGCGGCGATAACAATGGATACTGAACAGGAGGATAAGAAAATTATCCGTGAAGAGCCGCCTGAACACAATGCACCTGTTCTGGACGAAGGGCAGGAACTGGCGATTCCGGTCAGTTTGTACCGGGAGGAATACATACGCTTCAGCGAAACGGTATTCCGTCTGCAGAACCGCCGGCGCAGGATGTGGCAGTTCCCGCTGGTTTTCCTGCTTTTGGCGGGATGTATCGTTCTGCTGCTGATTGAAGGGCTGGTATACGATGACTGGAACTATTCGCTGTTTTTCTTAGTGATCCTGATAGCGGTTATCAGCGGCTTTTTGTTTGTGGGCTGGCCGCTGCTCATCCGCCGTTCGGCGGGAAAAAGCTATGACCGCACCTGTGCCGCGGGCTATTCGTTCGACGGCGTGGTGCATCTGTATGACAACCGGGTGGAAAAGGTCACGACAAGCGGCCGTGCTGTCATCCATTTCGGGGAAAACGCGCTTTATCTGGAGACGGCGGATATGATTGCACTGCTGTCGCCCGCCAGTAAAGCGATTGTTCTGCCGGCGCGCTGCCTGACGGCAGATGACGCGGTGATGGCCAAAAAAAGGCTGCTGCCGAATATCGCCCCGGTGCACCGCATGATCGTGCGGCAGGTTGTGCCGCTTGCGCATCAGAGGATACAGGTGGAGGAAGATTATGCGCAATCGTACGGGCATGAGCCGATTGTCCTGTATGTGCAGTATACGGCAGAGGAGTATCTCAGCCTGATGAAGGACCTGAACCGGCGCTCCTTTACCCGCGCGGTCCCCTTCAGCGGGGTGCTCGCGTGTACGCTGGGTGTCATAGGATGGCTGGTCGGAGGGCCGCTCGAAGGGCTGATGATGTTTTTGCTGTCGGTAGGGGTATCTCTCGGCATTATGCTGATGAACCGCCAGCGTGCAAAGCGTCTGGTGGATCACCTCGACCCGACGGAAATGCGGGTACAGTTCCGCATCAGTGAAAAAGACGTAAGTATGCGGGTCAACTCCGGGCAGGAGGCCCGCCTGGAGTGGCGGCAGGTCACCCATGCGGTGGAACGGCCGGACTGCGTGGAATTTTACGGCAGCGGGAATGCTTTCTGGCGGATTCCCAAACGCTGCATCCCGGATATGGACGAGCTGCGGCGTTTTGTCAATCAGCATGTCGTCCCCAAAGCCGACCGGAACGCCTGAACAAAGCGCAGAAAAAGGAGGAATAACCCGATGGAGGAATACAGGCCGGACCCGTTGACGCCGGCACCGGAGCAGCCGCAGTCTGCCGGAGAACCGCAGGCCAGCGGGCAGCCGCAGCCGCCGGTACCGGACCCCCCGGCACAGCCGGTATATGGAAATAATCCGACGCCCTACGGCATGCCGCACGCATTTTACGGCGGCGCACCGGTTCCGCCGACGTTTTATCCGCCGGCGGCGCCCGGCTACGGTGCCGGGCCTGGCTCTCAGACCGGGCAGACCGCGCTGCCGGTGGGGTTCTGCCCGCCGCCTTTTGAAGAAGAGGCACTGACGCAGGATGAGCAGCCGCTGTCGGTTGTTGCCGGCCGGGCGCTGACCCTTGCGCAGATCAAACGGCTGCAGGGTGCGGCACGGAAATCCGCCGGGCTGTTTTTCGGTGCTTTTGTGGCCCTTTTGGCCTTTCTTGGGCTGGCGGCTTACGGCGGCATCAGTGTCAGCGGAAATATCGCCGCCGGGTCGATCACCTTCCTGGCCGGGGTGGCGTCGCTGGCGGTGGGCGGCGTCGGGATGATGCTGCGCAACGGGCGCAATGACCGCGACGATACGAATTTGTGGGCGGCAAAGCAGTATGTGCAGGGGGAACGGCATGTCCTGCTGCTGTACGGCGACCGTGCGGAGGACCGGACGTCTCACGGAGGCACGGTGATCCGCTTGGCGGATGCGGTTTTCCATGAAATGCCGGACATGCTGCTTCTGCAGGACGAAAACGGCCGGATTGTCTGGCGGGCGGAGGATCTGACCGAATATGACGCCCGCTTTATCCTCGAACAGATTTACCGCAGGATACCGGATAAACGCCGGCGGTTCAGCGGGTTCTTCCAGGCGCGCCTTCTGCAGCCGCTGGAGCTTCCGCACATCCAAAGGACGGAGACGGTGGTTGCTCAGGTGCAGTATACCGAGAAAAAGGAACGCGGCTTCTGGGGAAAAGTGGGCCATATGCTGCCGTTTCTGGTGCCGCTCGGCATCATTCCCGGCCTGCTGCTGGCAAGCGTGCTGTATCTGACCAACAGCATTTATCTGGACATGCTGCTGTTTTGTCTGATGACCTTTGCCGGGGTGTTTGTGCTGGCGCTGCTGTTTTTGCTGCTGGTGCCGGAAAAGGGAGAGCAGGCGGTGGAGATCCGCTTTACCCGCACCGGCATGGAGGTGCGTGCGCGGGGGGATCTTCGGTATTTTCCCGCGCAGGCGGTACAGCGCCGGCGGGACGGAAAGGATCTGGTGCTTGCGGTGCCGGGCGAGGAATTTGTGATTCCGTGGCCGGCCATCGACGGCAATACGGCGCTGCTCGAGCTGATGGGGATCGGATGAGACCACCGTACGCTTGGATGTGAGCACCCCCGATTACAATGGTTTTTTGCCCCATGCGGGTATAAAAGCCCGGAAAGGATAGGTTTTTCCCAATGGACGAGAACAAGGATCTGCAGGCGAATTCCCAGGAGGAAATGGATCAGCCGTCCAGCAAGCTGATCACGGTCGACCTGGAAAAGGAAATGAAAAAGAGCTTCCTGGAATATTCCATGTCGGTGATCGTGGCGCGCGCGCTGCCGGATGTGCGGGACGGCCTGAAACCGGTGCACCGCCGCATCCTCTATACGATGCATGAAAATAACCTGACCCCGGATAAGGCGTATCGTAAGTGCGCCGACACCGTCGGTACGGTGCTCGGCCGGTATCATCCGCACGGCGATGCGTCGGTTTACGATGCAATGGTGCGCATGGCGCAGGATTTTTCGCTGCGCTATCCGCTGGTGGACGGTCACGGCAACTTCGGTTCCATCGACGGCCACCCCGCGGCGGCCTATCGGTATACCGAGGCCCGCATGAGCAAGATGTCGCTGGATATGCTGGCGGATATCGAGAAGGAAACGGTGGATTTTACCCCCAACTACGACGACCGCCTGAAGGAGCCTGTGGTGCTGCCGTCGCGGTTCCCGAACCTGCTGGTCAACGGCTCGTCCGGTATCGCGGTCGGTATGGCGACCAACATCCCGTCGCACAACCTGTGCGAGGTGGTGGACGCCATCTGCCTGCTGATTGACAATCCCGAGGCGGAACTGCCCCAGATCATGGACTGCATCAAGGGGCCGGACTTCCCGACCGGCGGCATCATCATGGGCTATTCCGGCATCCGCGCCGCCTATGCGACCGGCCGTGGGCGCCTGATTGTGCGCGCGCGCACCGAGATCGAAGAGCATGGCAACGACCGCTACCGCATTGTGATTACCGAAATCCCCTATCAGGTCAACAAGCTGACGCTGGTGAAATCCATCATCGACCTGGTGGATGAAAAGCGGATTGAAGGCATCCACGACGTGGTGGACCACTCCAGCCGAGAGGGCATGCGGGTGGTCATCGACCTCAAGCGGGACGCCAACCCGCAGGTGGTGCTCAACCAGCTGTTTGCCTTCACCCAGATGCAGGTGACCTTCGGTGCCATCATGCTCGCGCTGGTGGACGGCGTGCCGCGGGTGCTTTCGCTCAAGCAGATGCTGGAGGAATACATCCGTTTCCAGGTGGAGGTCATCACCCGGCGAACCCTTTACGACCTGCGCAAGGCCAAGGAGCGCGCGCATATTGTGGAGGCGCTCAAGGTGGCCAGCGATTTCATCGACGAGGTCATCGAGATCATCCGTTCTTCCCCGGACATCCCGGAATCCAAGGCCCGCCTGATGGCCCGCTTCGACTTTGACGACGTGCAGGCGCAGGCCATCGTCCAGATGCGTCTCGGCCAGCTGGCCGGCCTGGAACGGCAGAAGATCGAGGAGGAACTCGAAGCGCTGCGTGTACGCATCGCGGAAATGGAAGCCATCCTCGCGGATGAGGGCAAGATCAAGGCAATCGTGAAGGAAGAATGCCTGAAGATGCGGGACAAATACGGCGATGAGCGCCGCACCTCCATTTCGATGGTATCCGGCGAGGTGGATATCGAGGATCTGATTCCGGTGGAGGACTGCGTGCTGACCCTGACCCGCCTGGGCTATATCAAGCGGCAGGCGGCGGATGTCTACAAGGCACAGCGCCGCGGCGGCCGGGGCATTATGGGCATGGCCACCCGGGACGAGGACGTCACCGAAACCATGTTCCTGTGCTCGAGCCACGACTATGTGATGTTCTTCACCTCGGCCGGCCGGGTATACCGGCTCAAGTGCTATGAGGTGCCGGAGGGCAGCCGCACCTCCAAGGGCATGAACATCGTCAACCTGCTGCCGCTCGCACCGGAGGAAAAGGTCACGGCGATGATCCATGTTTCCGAGTTTGAAGGGGACAGCTATCTGTGCATGGTGACCCGGCAGGGTATCATCAAGCGCACGAGGCTTGACGCCTATGCGAACGCGCGGAAAAACGGCCTGATCGCCATCGATCTCGATGAGGGCGACGAGCTGGCGTGGGTGCAGGTCACCGACGGCTACCAGAAGCTGCTCGTGGCCACCCGCAAGGGCATGGCGATCTGCTTTGATGAGAACGACGCCCGCGTGGTGGGCCGCACCGCCCGCGGCGTAAAGGCACTCACCCTCCAGGAGGGCGATGAGGTCGTCGGCATGGTGGTCTGCAAGGATACCGGCACCCTGCTGACCGTGACCGAAACCGGCTATGGCCGGCGCAGCGACCTGTCCGACTACCGGATCCAGTCGCGCGGCGGCAAGGGGCTGACCAACTACCATACCGAGGAATTCGGTGACGTAGCCGCTATCCAGATGGTGGAGGAGGATGACGACATCATCCTGATTTCGTCCGACGGCATCATTATCCGCATGGCGGCTGAGGAGGTGCGGTTCTGCCGCCGCCCGGCCAAGGGTGTGCGGGTGATGCGCATGGAGGAATCCGCCCGCATTGTTTCGCTGGTGCGCGCGCCGCACGAGGAGGAAGCGCCGGAAGGGGAAACGCCCGCAGAAGGCGAAGCCGAGCCGTCCGCGGAGGTCGCTCCGGCCGAATAATACGAAACGCTGCAGCCCGCTGGGGCACATCGGCCGCCGGTGTGCGCCGGCGGGCTGCGTTACGTTTAAAACAAAGGAGACTGGTGATGGAGAGAACCATTGCGGCGCTGTCCACCCCGCCGGCAGCCGCCGGGCTCGGCGTAATCCGGGTATCCGGTGAAGCAGCCATAGAGGTAACAGACCGGGTATTCCGTGCCGCCGCCCGCGGCAAAACGCTCGCCGGGCAGCCGGGGTATACCGCGTTGTACGGCCATGTTTACGATGCGGATGGGGATATTGACGAGTGTGTGGCACTGGTATTCCGTGCGCCGCACAGCTATACAGGGGAAAATGTCGTGGAGCTGTCCTGTCACGGCGGCACCTATCTGCTCGGCCGGGTGCTGTCGGCGCTTTTTGCCGCCGGCGCGCAGCCGGCACAGGCGGGAGAATTCACCCGCCGGGCGTTTGTGAACGGGAAAATCGACCTTACTCAGGCGGAAGCGGTGATGGAGCTGATTGCCGCCAACGGCCGGCTGGCGGCCAAAACCGCGCTGGCGATGCGGGAAGGCACGCTGCATCAGCGGTTAGACGAAATCCGGCAGCAGCTGGTGCAGGCGGATGCCTCGATTTCGGCGTTTGTCGATTATCCCTATGAGGATATCCCGGAGCCCGACCTCCCCGGCATTCGCGCCGCGCTCGGGGAGGCTGCTGCCGCGCTCGAAAAGCTGCTGCGCACCTTTGATGCCGGCCGGGTGGTGCGGGAGGGGATCGATACCGTGATCGTCGGCAGCCCGAACGTGGGAAAGTCCACCCTGATGAACTGCCTGTCCGGATGTGAGCGCAGCATCGTCACCCCTATCGCCGGAACCACCCGCGATATCGTGGAGGAAACGGTACGGCTTGGCGACGTGCTGCTGCGGCTTGCGGATACCGCCGGCATCCGCGAAACCGGCGATACGGTGGAATCCATCGGGGTGCAGCGTGCCCGCGACCGACTGGGGCAGGCGGCGCTGGTTCTGGTATTGTTCGACGGTTCGCGGCCGCTCGGCCGGGACGACTTGGCACTGATCCGGGAAACGTCCGGGCAGGCCGCCGTTGCGGTGGTAAACAAGGCCGACCGGCCACTCGAAATAGACTTATCGTATATACAGTCAAAGTATCAACATACTGTAATTGTTTCTGCGGCGTCCGGCGAGGGGCTGGACGCGCTGGAAGAGGCGGTGCGGCAGATCACCGGCGTGCAGGCGCTCGACGAAGCGGAGCCGCTGCTGGCGACCGAGCGGCAGCGGGACTGCACCCGTCGGTGCCTGCAGAATGTGCGGGAGGCGCTGGATGCACTGTGCGCCGGCATGACGCTGGACGCGGTGAGTGTATGCGTGGAGGCGGCGGTGTCCGCGGTATTGGAGATGACCGGCGAGCGGGTCACCGAGACGGTGGTAGACGATATTTTCGCGCGGTTTTGCGTGGGAAAATAACCGGAGGGGGTGCCAGGCATGGACAGACCGGCAGAGGAAAGCGGCGGAATCTGTTCCCGGTGCGGTGGGGAGGTTGTCCCGGAGACGGATGTCTGTCCGCACTGCGGCGCCGTGCTGCGTCCGGTTGAAGAGGTACTGCCGCCGGCGGAGGAACCGGAAGAGACGGTGCCTGACGCGACGGCACCGGCGGATGCCGTCGAGGAAGCGGCCCGGGAAGCCCCGGCGGCAAAGGGCAGGCGCCGGCTGACCGGAAAGGCTAAGGTACTGATCGCCGCTGCCGCTGCGGCCGCGGTGGTCTTGACCGCCGTAACGGTCGTGCTGGTGCGGCGGAGCAGCCAGGATACACGCACCCCGCTGCTTTTTTATAAAGACTCCACGCTGTATGCGGTATCGCCGGTCAACTGGAACCGCATTATTGCGCTTCCGGCGGAAAACGGCGACGCCTATCTGAACTCCGCGTATATTCAGTACAGCCGTGACGGGCGCTACCTGTACTATCCCGACAGCGCCGGTATGGACAGCTACACGCTCTATTGCTGCGACCTGTTCCGCGGGAGCACCCGGATGGTGGACGATGAGGTGGTCGGGCTTTACCGCCTCACGCCGGACGGGCGCACCGCGGTATACTGCAGCGGCGAAGAGCTTCTGTGCAGCGATCCGGACGGCAAAAGGATCCTTGCACAGGATGTCCAAAGGTTCATGCTGGCGGTTGACGGCAGGACCGTGGTATACCAGACGGCGGACAGGACGCTTTACCGGGGCAGCCTGCCTTCCGGGGAAAGTACGCAAATCGGCGGGGCGGATGACGTTCATTACATCAGCCCGGAAGCAGATTCGGCCTATTATGTCCGGGATTATGTGCTGTATTACTGGAAAAACGGCGGGCAGGAGCAGAGGCTGCGGGAGGTCGAATACGGGGTCGATGTGATAGGCTTCGGCGGGAGGGAAGCTTACCTTTTGTTCCAGGAGGTGCCGGACAGTGTGCTGTCGGTCGTGCAGACCGGGGAAGAAGCTTCCGGCGATCCCCGGTATCAGCTGTATTACTGCCGGGACGGCGAAAGCCGGCTGCTGGCGGAGGATGTCCGGCAGTTCCAGACGGTGAGCGGTGCGGACGAAACGGCGCGGCTGCTGTATCGGGTGCAGAAAACGGCGGACGGTGTGTCGGCGTGGTATTATGCCGGTGAGGCGGAAAGCTCGCTGGTCACACAGGAGGATGAAATCGGCATGGCCTGCCTGTCGGGTAACGGCAGGGAACTCTGGTTTATCGCCGGCGAGGTGGTCCCGCCGCCGGTGACCTCCAGCTTCCGGGGCCTGCGGACGGGTACGCTGCGCGCGGCGCAGCTGCATAACGGAAAGATCGGTGCTATCCGCGCGGTGGACGACCGCGCGATGATGCTGGTCCCGCGGTTCAGGGGAGAGCCGCTGTATCTGCAGGATCGTTCGGATGTGGAGGGAGACGGACTGCGCTTAGCCGGTGCGCTGTGCCATAACGGCGAGGTGATCGCCGAAGAGGTGCAGCTTTTCGGCGTGCTGCCCGAGCCGGAAAGCGATGCCGTATACTTTTCTCTGCGGGCGGACGAAAACGGGGGCTTTTCGACGCTGATGAAATGGGACGGACATACGGCTTCGGTGATCAGCGAGAAAACGGTGCGCACGGAGCTGCTTGGCCGGGACCGGGTGGCGGTGTTATCATCTGATGAGCAGGTGCTGATCGTTTTTGACCGGGGCAGGGCGATCGAGCTGGAGCGGGAGGTGTCGGTGTTTGGCATCCCCTATGCAGCGGACAAATGCGCCTGTTGGTGGTAGCCGGATCGCCGCATAAAAAGAAAAACGGACGTGGTTTTTCGCGAAACAGCGGGGTTTTTGTGTGTTTCGGCCTTGAAAAATCCGGACAAAAATCGTATACTGAACATAAGCGGATAGAAAAAGCTTTTTGCGCATAGATATGGCGCAGGCGCTTTTTCTTCCGGGGGATAAGCGCGGCTGTTTTGTTTTCGCGCGGGGCGGAACGCCTGCCGGCGGACCGTTCCCGTCAATTTCTAAATAAAGGGGTTTTTGAAATGGCGAATTGTCCGAATTGTCATGCGCCGCTTGAAGAGGGCGCGGGATTCTGCGGCGTGTGCGGCACGCCGGTTCCGAAGCAGGTGATTTGCTCACACTGCGGGCAGGCTACGGCGGCGGACGGCATGTTCTGCGAGCGCTGCGGCCAGCCTTTGGCGCCCGCTGCGCAGGCGCCTGCCGTTCCGGAAGCACCGGTGGTTGCCGCTCAGCCGGTTGTACCGGCGGCGGAAAATACGGCGCCGGCTGATCCGCAGGAGGCGCCGGAGGCAGAAGCTCCCGCAGTGCCCGAAACGCCGGCGCAGGTGACATGTCCGCACTGCGGGCAGGCTACGGCGGCAGACGGCATGTTTTGTGAGCGCTGCGGCCAGCCGGTAGGAACCGCAACAGGCGTACCGGAGACGCCGGCCGCGGCGGATTCCGTGGACCAGACCCCCGCGGCAGAGGAAGCCGCTCCGGCACAGGTGGTGTGTGCCCACTGCGGCCAGGTCACCTCAGCGGACGGCAAATTCTGTGAGCGTTGCGGTCAGCCGATTGGTTCGGGGGAACAGCCGGCAGCGGAAAATGCCATGCCGGCCGGTGTGCCGGTGCCTCCGGCAGCAGCCGGTACGGCATATGCGGCGCCGGCCGATGGCGCGGCGGCCGCTCCGTCCCCGGTGAAGCAGATAACGGCAAAGATCAAGGCCCTGCCGAAAAAGATCCTGGCGATTGTCGCGGCGGCGGCCGTGCTGGTGGTTGTGCTGCTGGTGGCGGTGATTGCCAGCGTGGCAGGCGGCGATGTAAAACCGCCGGTGCTGTATTATGCGGACGGCGAGCTGCAGGGCGTGATGCAGGGCAAATGGAACAAGCCGTTTGAAGTGACGAAGGATTTTTCCAGCCTGGCGAATGATGACTATATACTGATGACCCAGTACAGTGAAAACGGCCGCTATATGTTCTATCTGGACGGCGGCGGGCTGTATTACCGCGACCTGAAGAAAAACAATGCCAATACCGATGGGACCAAGATCGACAGCGAAATCGAGGGGTATTTCCAGATTACCCCGAACGGCAAACGGGTGCTGTACATCAAAAGCGGCAAGCTGTACGAGCACAACCTGAAGGAAAAGCAGTCCCTTGCCTCGGACGTGATCATGTTCTTTATGTCGGAGGACGGCAAAACCGTGCTGTACCAGACCGACGACGGGGATCTGTACACCAAAGCAGTGGGAAGCAGCAAGGAAGCCGTTAAGATCGACAGCGAGGCGGAGATCAAGAGCGTCAGCAAAGACATGAAAACCCTGTACTACACCAAGGACGGTTCGCTGTACGTAAAGTCCGGCAATAAGGATAAGGAGAAGATCGCTGAAGGGGATGCGGTGGATACGGTCATCGGCTTCGGCGGGAAGGAAATCTATTTCTTCAACGATGCCAGCTTGACCGGCACTGCGGCGGATTATGTGGATGACGATATGAAGGCGGCGGACGACGCGATGACCGAGCCGGTAGCGCCGGAATACCCGAGCCGCGAGTATCCGGATTTTGACGACTACAGAGGTGAGGATGGCTTTATCGACTGGGATGCGTATAATGCCGCGCAGGATAAGGCGGATGAGGAATACGATAAGGCCAGAGAACAGTACGACAAGGATTACGAAGAATACCAGACCGCGCGCGAGGAATATCGGGAAAAGGAATCCCGTGACAGCCTGCGCGAAAGTTTGGCGGAAGCGGAAGTGACCGTTCCGAATTACCAGCTGTATTATTATGACGGCAGCAAGGCCACCCTGGTGGCGGAAAACGTCACCAAAGGAGAGGTCATCCGGGCGAAGGAAACCCCTGCGATCGTCTACAGCAAGAACGGCGAGGCGGATACTTCCAAGGTGAAGCTGTCGGAGATCAGCTCGGTCAGCGATGTGACCGAAAAGATTGCGGCCGGAGAAACCGGTGAGGAGCGGTTCCTCGCGGTTAAAGAGAAAGAGAGCACGCTTGAGCAGGACGGCGCGAGCATGTTCCAGTTTGATGCCAAGGGCAGCACGCTGTATTTCGTCGATATGGTCGAAGAGGGCGTGGGTGTCCTGAAGGCTGCACAGCTGGGCGGCAACGGCGTCAGGAAGATCGACACCATTGATGAAGAGGTGGGCGGATTCTTCCTGCGGGATAAGGGCGATGCGGTGTACGCGAAGGATATCGCCGACGGCAGCGGCGACCTGTATTCCGGCGGGAAGCTGCTGCTGAGCGACGTAAGGCTCTCCACCGTGGCGACGGTTAAGGATTCCGATAAGTTCTTCTGCCTGTCGGATTACAGCGACAGCAGCTCTGCGGGAGCGCTGCAGGCGGTTACCAATAAGGCAGTGAAGGTGAAGGACGACGTACACAGCTTTGTGGTATACAGCGAGAAGTGCGTGGCGTTCCTGTCGGATTACAGCACCGACAGGGCCCGCGGTACGATGGAAGTCTATACCGGCGGAAAACCCAAGAAGGTGGCGGACGATGTCACCTATCTGGTGCCGAAGGTCGGATCCCTCTACGAGATGGTAGATCTGTACCTGTAAAACCAAAAACAGCCGGCGGGTATTCCGCCGGCTGTTTCAGCGTGTCGAAAAACTGGTTGGCAGACAGCAAGTTGCCCAAATGCGGCGTGAGACGCCGCATCGGGAAACCCCTTGATAGGGTTTCCCACGACGCAACAGCCCACCGGGCTGTTGCGTCTCCCTTCCTGATCCTTATGAAAGCAAAGGATTTCGCGTCCGGCGGGACGCGACCAAAGGCTCTGCCTTTGGAATCTGCGGCCTTTTGGAAAAGGCCGTCGAAAACTTTTTGTGCACTATTTTTTGCGAAACGACTTTTTTGACAGTCTGAAACAGCCGGCGGGTATTCCGCCGGCTGTTTTTTTGCGTCAGCTGCCGGAGACCAGCCCCGCAAATTGTTCGATATCCACCTTATGGGAAATAGCGATGCGCGGCAGCGCATACGGATCACTGTCCCGGGTGAGCTGTCCGGCGGTCGCGCGGAAGGCCATCCGCACGCCGTTTTCCCGCAGAACCGCCTTGACACGGTCGTTGTAAAAGCCATAGGGATAAGCAAAAATGCGCGGGTTTCCACCCGGGATGCCCGCGAGCGTATCCAGGCTGCGGTGCAGGTCGGCCGCTGCGGCAGCCGGATCGGCGTCGGTCAGTGCGGAGCGCCCGCTGCCGGTGGCGGTATGCAGGTTGTCGGTGTGGGAGGCATAGGTGAATACGTCCTGGCACGCTTCCATCATTTCCCTCGTCTGCGGCACGGCCTGATCGGCGGATGAGGCGGAGCCGTCCTGCGCAATCTGGGAGGTAATGGTGAAAATTACGGCGGTGAAGCCGTATTCCCGCAGCAGCGGCGCTGCGTATACATAGTTGCTCATATAACCGTCATCAAAGGTCAGCATAATCGGATGCTCCGGCAGTACGGCGCCCTCATACAAAAAGGCTTCCAGCTCGGCCACGGATATGGTGTGGTAGCCGTTGTCCCGCAGCCAGCCCAGCTGAGCGGCAAAATCCTCCGTAAAGGTGACGATATCGTTGCTTTTCAGCGGGCTGTCGGTATCTCGGGGCAGCAGATGGTGATACATCAGCACCGGCACCGTCTGTCCCGCGGCGATCGCGGCGGTGGTTTTTACCTGGTCATGGCGGGGCTGACAGCGGGCAAGCACCAGCAGGCAGAACATCAGGATCGCGAGAATGCCGCAGCATAGCGGCTTGGACAGCCATATTGTCTTTCGTTTGCACATGCGCATGACCACGCCCTTTCTATTATGGCTATACGTTCATCTGTATGAAACCGGACAAGGCGGATATGCCCACGGTTTGCGGCCGCAGCGCAGGACAGGTTTTCACCGGGGCGGTGAACAAGTCAGGTTTAAATGTGGAAAAACCTGTGGAAAAAGTGGAAAAATCGTGCGTTAAGGGGATTTTCCTTGCCGGATTGGGCGTGCCGCGTTATAATAAAACAGGCAAATCAGGCGTAAGAAAAAGAAAGTGAAGAACAGCTATGAAATTTATGGCGGGAGAATACGATGTGGCGGTGATCGGTGCGGGACATGCCGGGATTGAGGCGGCGCTGGCTGCTGCGCGGCTGGGATGTTCGGCGGTGATTTTCACCATCAACCTCGACTGGGTGGGGAATATGCCCTGCAATCCGTCCATCGGCGGAACCGCAAAAGGGCATCTTGTGCGGGAGATCGACGCGCTCGGAGGCGAAATGGGCCGCGCGGCGGATGCCAATCTCCTGCAGTCGCGGATGCTCAACCGCGGAAAAGGGCCGGCGGTGCATTCGCTGCGCGCGCAGATCGACCGCCGGGCGTATTCCGCCTATATGAAGCAGACTCTGGAAAAGACGCCCGGCCTGGCGATCAAACAGGCTGAGATCGTGGATCTCACCCGGGAGACGGACGGACGCTGGCGGCTGACCACCCGGCTGGAAGCCGAGTATCTGGCCCGGACGGTGGTGCTCGCCACCGGAACCTTTTTGAAAGGAAAGATATTTGTCGGGGACGTCAGCTATGACGGCGGGCCGGACGGTATGTTTGCCGCCACCAGCCTCAGCCGTGCGTTGCTGGCGCTGGGGGTTTCGCTGCGCCGTTTCAAAACCGGTACCCCGGCGCGTGTGCTGCGGTCGAGCATCCGGTTTGATCATCTGGAGGTGCAGCCGGGGGAGGATCCGGTGGTGCCGTTTTCCTTTGAGACCACGCAGCCGCTTGAAAACCGGCTGGACTGCCACATCACCTGGACAACGGCGGAAACCAAGCGGGTAATCCTGGAAAATCTCCACCGTTCTCCGCTGTATGGTGGAAAAATCGAAGGGGTTGGACCGCGTTATTGTCCAAGTATTGAAGATAAGATTGTCCGGTTTGCGGACAAGGAGCGGCATCAGGTGTTTATTGAGCCGTGCGGCGCCGGGACGGACGAAATGTACCTGCAGGGACTGTCCTCCTCGCTGCCGGAGGACGTTCAGATCCGGCTGCTCAAAACGATTCCGGGACTGGAAGAGGTACAGGTGATGCGGCCGGCCTATGCGATTGAGTACGACTGCTGCGACCCGCTGCAGCTGGATGCGACGCTGGAATTCCTGGATCTGCCGGGCCTGTACGGCGCGGGGCAGTTCAATGGTAGTTCCGGCTATGAGGAGGCGGCAGCGCAGGGGCTTGTCGCCGGGATAAACGCAGCGCTGAAGGTTAAGGGGCGTCCGCCGCTGTTGCTCGACCGCGCGTCGAGCTATATCGGTACGCTGATCGACGATCTCGTGACCAAGGGCTGCACCGACCCCTATCGTATGATGACCGCCCGGTCGGAATACCGGCTGCTGCTGCGGCAGGATAACGCGGACGAGCGCCTGACCCCCAAAGGGCGCCAGGCCGGGCTGGTGGACGACGCACGATGGGCGCACTTTTGCGCGCGGCAGGAGGCCAAGACGGCGGAGCGCCGCCGGCTACACGATACCGTCCTGCCGCCGACCGAAACGCTCAACCGGCTGCTGCAGGATTGTGGGACCACGCCGGTGACGTCCGGAATACGGCTGGAAGACCTGCTGCGCCGGCCGCAGCTGGACTATGCCCGGCTGCAACCGGTGGATACCGGCCGCCCGCCGCTGGATCCGCTGGTGGTGGAACAGGTTGAGGTGGAACTGAAATACGAGGGATATTTGCGCCGCCAGCAGGCGGAGGTGGACGAGCAGCGGCGGCTCGAAAGCCGGCTGCTGCCGGAAAACACCGATTATGCCGGCATCCGTGGGCTGCGCAAGGAAGCGCAGGAAAAACTGGAGCGTATACGTCCGCGCAGCATCGGCCAGGCGTCGCGCATCAGCGGTGTGAGTCCGGCGGATATTTCGGTGCTCATCATTTGGCTGAGTCAGCAAACGAATCAAAACGAAACGGATAAAACTGTAGAATAATACATACAGTAAACAAAAAAGGAGGCGGCCGGCCATGATTGATACCGCAAAGCTGCGGGAAGCGGCGCAGTCCTGCGGGATTTCTTTGGAGCAGGAAACGGCGGAAAAGCTGGATCTCTACGCGCAGCTGCTGGTGGAATGGAACGAAAAGATGAACCTGACCGCCATCACCGCTCCCGATGAAATCGTGATGAAGCATTTTGTGGACAGCCTGACGGCGGGGCTTCTGCTGCCGCCGGCGGGGGAAGAGCCGCTGACGCTGGTGGATGTGGGTACCGGTGCGGGGTTTCCCGGTGTGCCACTTGCCCTTTGGCGGCCGGACATCCGGCTGACCCTGCTGGACAGCTTAAACAAACGGCTGGTTTTCCTGGATACCGTGTGCCGCGAGCTGGGGTTGCCGGCTGCGCTGGTGCATGCCCGCGCGGAAGAGGCCGGCCGGCGAAAGGATCTGCGGGAGCGTTTCACTGTGGCTACGGCCCGCGCGGTGGCCGCATTGCCGACCCTGTGCGAATACTGCCTGCCGCTGGTCAAACCGGGCGGCAGCTTCATTGCGATGAAGGGACCCTCCGGCCCGGAGGAGGCGGCGGCATCGGCAAACGCCCTGTCACGCTTGGGCGGTGAAATCGGTGAGGTGCGGCAGCTGCAGCTGCCGTCGGCCGGCGAAGATGCGGCGGACGGCGATGCGTCGGCGTCGCGCACCCTGATTTTACTTCGGAAAATTTCGCCGACTCCCGCCGCATATCCACGGGCTTCCGCTAAAATCGCAAAACAACCGCTGTAAACGACCTTTCCCGACAACCCTTTCCGACAAGGTTGACGGCCTTTCCGTGATATGCTGACACCAGAAGATACCAAAAAATGGTATTTAAGGATGTTAACAGGAAAGGGTGGGCATTATGTGGGGAAAAGATATCCGTGCAAAGACGTATAAAACCGGCGGGCAGGTGCTGATGATCCCGGTGGAAGAGATCCGGCCGAACCCGGATCAGCCGCGGCGGGAATTTGACCAGGGAAAGCTGCTGGAGCTCGCGCAGAGCATCGGGGAAAACGGGATGATCCATCCGCTGACCGTGATGATGTGGAACGGGCAGCCGGTGCTGGTCGCGGGGGAGAGGCGGCTGCGGGCGGCAAAAATTGCCGGGATCCGTACGGTGCCCTGCCTGGTAACCGAGGCCCAGCGCATGGAGGCGGCGCTTTTGGCGCTGGTGGAGAACCTGCAGCGCGAGGACATGAACTGTTTTGAGGAGGCGGAGGGGATTCACCGGCTGATCGGGCTGTACGGCCTGACGCAGGAGGAGGCGGCCTTCCGCTTGGGATGTTCACAGCCGACGATAGCCAACAAGCTGCGGCTGCTGCGGCTGGCGCCGGAGGAACGCCGGCAGATGATTGCGGCCGGGCTGACCGAGCGGCATGCGCGGGCGCTGCTGCGGCTAACGCAGGAGGAGCAGCGGAGTTCGGTGCTGCGGCGGGTGATCGAGGACAAGCTCACGGTGGCGCAGACCGAACGGCTGGTGGCCGGCTGGCTGGCCGGAAACCCGCCGCGCCGCCGGCCGATGCCGATGGTCAGGGACGTGCGGGTGTTTTTCCACACGGTGGATCACGCGGTGGATATCATGCGCCGCTCGGGCATTGCGGTGAAGGCGGAGCGCAGCGAAACTGAGGACTGCATCGAATATGTGGTGCGGATTCCGAAGGGCGCGGGAAAAACCGTGCCGCTGCACAGGGGGAAAACGCAGACGGCATAAAAAGGAAAGGCTCCGGTAATCACCGGAGCCTTTCTCAGACTGTCAAAAAAGTCGTTTTGCAAAAAATAGTGCACAAAAAGTTTTCGCCCG
>USCI01000004.1 GCA_900553255.1 uncultured Oscillospiraceae bacterium
CTCCTCTCCATTATACCAAAAAAGCCGCCTTTTGGCGACTTCTTTGACAGGCTGAGGGGAAACGACCTGCTATCAGGTCGTTTCCCCTATTTATTCCGTAATATCCTCAAAACAAAAGCCAACTTCTCGAACACAACGGATAGCAGAAGGTAAGCTGAGTGCTATCTCACGAAATTTTCTGCGCAGGCCGTATACATGACAGCTTACCGCATTGGCTTCATTTCCCATTGGATCTTCTCCCCATACAGCCTCATAAAGCTGCCTGTATGACAACACCCGCCCTTCATACAAGGCCAGTCGGTAAAGTAGTTCATACTCTTTTGTTGTCAGTAATACCTCCTGCTGATTATAGTATACCTTTCTTTTTCCTGTGTCAATTATGAGGTGGTTAAAAATCAATGTCGGTTCAACTACCATTTCAATCAGCTTCAAATCAGGATGACGCTCCAAAATCTTTGAAATTTCCTCTAAAGCAACATTATCCTGGTCTGATAGTTCCAAAATCACAATTCGTTTGATAGTCCCACCTTCCTTCTAAAACAGCCGCCATCTGTCTGATGGCGGCCGTAAAATGTTATATATTCTGTTCCTTTTTCTTTCTGCTGTAAAGCGTCATGCCATAGACGCCGGCTCCGGATGCAGCCAGAAGACCAATCCACAGCATCATGTTGCTGCCGTCCCCGGTCTGCGGAATAGTTGTATCGGAAGACTGATCGCCCGCGCCGGTCTGCTCTCCGTCCTGAACCGTACTGGTTGAAAACGGTGTGTTGGAGCCAAGGATAGCATACTGGCTCAGATGGGTAGTCTCAAACACCAGGAAGTCGCCTTCCGCCACCGCGTCAAAGCGTTCCAGCTCTTCGCCCAGATATACCGCCTGATAGTATTTGTAGCCCTTCAGGTGGTCGTTCATCGGGATTTTGACCGTCATGGGGTTATCCCTGATTTCCAGAGCTTTACCGTCTTTTCTAACACTGATGTCGTAAATAGACAACAGGCCCGGCAGTTGTTCCTTCAGTTCCGGACGGCTTGACAACACGCTTTCCTGCGCGATGGTGTCGGCGGAAAGGGTCGCACCCTCCGGCACGCCGTTGGTCAGGGAGATGGAAACGCTGGTGTCGGAAGCAGTCAAATCCTTAACGGTGGTACCGCTCTCAGCGCCTTTAGACTCCCACTTGGCATAGAGGTCAATCGGCGCATAGGGCGCGGCGCCGTAGGGCTCATCCTTCAAATCATTGTAAATGCTCAGATAGGTGATCGGCCCGTCGGTACAGGCTTCGTCCCTGTACCAGCCTGCAAACACCATATCGCCGTTTTCCGGCTTGGGACAGGTCGCTTCCACAAAAAAGTCATCCTGGCCGGAGAATTCCATTGACTGCGGCTTTATATACAAATGGTCGCTGCCGTCCTCCGCAAAGGTTCCGCCGTTGGCCCGCAGGATGACGGCGTATTTCGGATACTCTCCGGAAGGTGTTTTATTGGTCAGGTCATCTTTGTCTACAATCTCTGAATGAAATGCTGCAGTGATAACCACGCTTTTATTGCCGCTCTCGTCCGTCTCGATCGCGTTCCGGACGTCCTCCGCCGTGACGGAGCCTTTCAGCGCCTTATATCCGCCCTTTCCGTCCTTTACCATCCATGCGGCAAACGTATAATAGAAGCCGGCTCCTTCCGGACGATATTCTGGTCCGTCAGGAAGCGGAACAGTAAAGGAAGATGCGTCTGCGACCTCCACATCATAGTACAGATGCGCCGTAGTGATGTCTGGTTCAATGCTGGAGATGCTTTTGTCCGCCGGATTGATATCGCCTTCAATGGTGGTATACACCGGCTCATCGCCTGGGTTTTCCACATGTCCGATGGTTATTGTAGCATAGAACCGTCCGGCATCGGTATCGATATCACCGACATCGACCCAGCCCATTTGATAGTAGTCATATTCCGCGCCGCCGTAGTAGAAGCTGATGGTAAGGGGGTCTCCCGCCGCAAATGCCGGCACAGCCATTCCAACAGCCATACAAAGCGTCAGCAGTCCTGCAAGCAGTTTTCGCTTCAATTTCATAACTGATTTTTCTCCTTTCAAGATAAAATTCATGTGAATAAACGGTTTGATGATTCTCTTTAGGGTATCACCGCCTTTTTCTCTATATTTCTATGCCATCCGTTCCCCGGTGCGTCGGTTCAGGCAGCCAGGGCGGAACGAATAACCTTCTTTGCCGCAGTTAAAGTTCTTTATGCTTTGGTGAATACCAAAGCATAAAGAAGGGATATCCCTTCTGCGTTTTCAGCTTTCCTGCGTCTCCCATTTGGCGTAGAGATCCATCGGCGCATAGGGCGCTTCCCTGACGGGACGCTCTTTCAGCTCTTCAAGGATTTTAAGCCCTGTTACCGGGCCGGCGGTGCAGGCTTTATCCCTGTACCAGCCGGTGAATACCTTGCCGCTGCTCGTCGGTTTCAGGCAGGTAGCCTCCACATAGAAAAGCTCCTGGTCTGCAAATTCCAGCGACCGCGGCTTCATATACAGCAGATCGGTCCCGTCCGCTTCAAAAGCCCCGCCGTTGGCATGCAGCCTGACGGCGTACCGGGGATTCCCGTTCTCGTCATTCAGGGCATACTCATCTGCCATTTCCGAACGGAACGCCGCCGTGATGAGAACCTTACGCCGCTTGACTTTCTCCGTCTCCACGGCAGGCTTTACCGCTTTGGATGTGACGGGATCTTCCAGGGCCTTGTAGCCGCCGTTTCCGTCCTTTAACATCCATGCGGCAAAGCTTACGGTGACCGGCTCGGCGCCCTCGCCGCCAGGGAAGTGATAGTCCACACCATCCGGCAGGGGGACAGAAAACTTAAGCCTGAGAAACGGCTTCCTGTTGTAATAGAGCTTGCCCTTCAGGAGCCGCGGGTCATCGTTGTCAATGCTCTTATCCTCCGGATTGATCGTCCCGACCAGTGTTTTCCACATTTTTGTCTCGGGGTCAAGGTAGCGGTAAACCGCCTGGAGCTTGCCGGCCTTTGTATCCACACGGCCCAAATTCACCAGGCCGTCCCTGTAACTGCCGTAGTCCGCGCCGCCGTAGTAAAAGCTCAGGGTAACGGGTCCCTTCCACAGCAGGAACAGCAGAGTCAGCAGGCCCAAAAGCAGAATGGCGGCAATCGCGCCGATGACAAACGGGAGGTTGCTGTTTCCCTCGTCCGAAGGGACGGGGGCACTGTTGTCCGAAGGGGCGGGGGTATTGTTTTCCGAAGGCCCGCCCGGCTCATCCGCCGGCGTGGAGGTATTGCCCGGCACAAAGCCGGCCGGCTCCCACCTTGCGTACAAATCCATCGGCACATAGGGCGCGACATAGGCGGGTTCTTCCTTCAAATCATCGTTAATGTTCAGATAGGTGACCGGCCCGTCGGTGCAGGCCTCGTCCTTGTACCAGCCGGCGAACACCATATCGCCGTTTGACGGCTTAGGACAGGATGCCTCCACGAAAAAGTCGTTCAGAGCGGAATATTCCAGCGACTGCGGGCACACATACAAATGGTCGCTGCCATCCTCCGCAAAGGTTCCGCCATTGGCTCGCAGGATGACGGCATATTTCGGATGTCCGGTCTCTTCATAGGTCAGCGCGTTTTTGTCTATGACAACCGCCGGAAAAGCCGCCTTGATCACGGCGACTCTTTTTCCTTCCTCGTCCGTCACGATTGCGTTCTGAACATCCTCCGCCGTGACGGAACCATCCAGCTCCTTATACCCGCCGTTTCCGTCGCTCACCACCCATGCGGCAAACTCGGTGGTCTCGGGCGGGCTGTATTCGCTGCCGGGGTAGTGGTAGCTCGGACCCTTGGGGAGCGCAACGGAGAAGCTGGAGCTGTCCGCAACCTCCACATCATAATACAGCCACGCTGAACCGATGAGGTCATGGCTGCCGGTGATGCTTTTGTCCGCAGGATTGATGTCCCCTCCAATTTCCTCATCCCCGAAGTTTATTGCCGCATAGAACCGGCCGGCGCCGGTATCAATATTGCCGACGTCAATCCAGCCTTCCTTATATCTGCCGTAGTCCGCGCCGCCGTAGTAAAAGCGGATGGTAAGGGGATCTCCGGCCGCAAAGGCCGGGACGGCCATCCCAAACACCATACAGAGCGTCAGCAGCGCCGCAAACAGTTTTTTCATAAGTCGCCTCCGTTTCTTTCCGGTCCAGCCGGGGAAGGGCGGCCAGGACACATAGTCCCGTTTCCGTCCGCCGCTTCCCGCCGGCTTTTCCGTTTGGTTTCAGGCAGACGGGCTATTTCCCGGCCGCCGCCTTTTTCCGCCTGTAAAGCAGCATTCCCAGCACGCCGCCGCAGGAGGCCAGCATCAGGCTGATCCACAGCATCATGTTGCTGCTGTCCCCGGTCTGGGGGCTGCCGGTGTCGCCGGAAGGATCCTGCTGACCCTGCGAATCGGATGAATCGGTCGGATCAGTCGAATCGGTTGGCTCTCCGGTTCCCGCTGCAGGGATGGCTTCAGTCTGCACATATTCACAGACCGCACAGCCGCGCTCTCTGGAACCTTCTTCGGTCTCGGTGGCCTCTTTGGTTACTTTCCAATCGCCGTAGGTACGGCATGGAAGAAATGGAACATATGGAACTGGCTTACGCCACCACCATCCATCGGGCCATGGGCAGCGAGTACGACATCGTAATCCTGCCGGTTATCCGCAACCATATGCGGATGCTGAAACGAAACCTTATTTACACAGCCGTTACCCGTGCGCGGGAAAAAGTCGTGCTGGTCGGCCAGAAATGGGTGCTTTTCCAAGCCATTCATAAAACCGCCGACAAGCGTAACACGATGCTTGGAGAGCGGATCTGCAAATATGCAAAATCCTTTGCCAAGCAGCAGGAATTAAAAAAAGCCAGTTGATTTGAGGATACCGTGCAGAAAAAGCGCCGGTGTCCCGTATTTATTTTTGAAAGGAGCTTCTATCTATGAGTGCAAACGAAAATAGGAGTATTCATAATTTTCAGCCCGTCATGGCAGAAGGCAACCTTGTCCCGAACTTTGACCCGCTGAAACTGCTTGTTTCAACACCGGCCGGGCCAAAGCTTGACCTGCCGTATAAAAAACTGTGGTTTCATAAAAAGTATCTGAACGGACGTATTAAGATTTCTCCCCTGAGAATTACCGACCAGTTCGCTATCATTGAGGCCAGTGTATTTTTTGACCGCAATGATCCCGAACCCGCAACAAGCTATATCGCGGAAAAGAAAAAGGACGAGGTCCCACGTGGCCGGTACATCGAAGCCGCGCAGGACACGGCTATTGAGCAGGCGCTGTCCAACGCGGGATTCGACATACAGTTTATGCCTGTGCGACAGTCCAATCAGACAGGCGAAAATGCAAAAGCGGCACAACCGCCCAAGCCTGCATCAAAACCCGCTTCTGTTAAGGCTGGCGTATCTCCAAAGACCGCCGCTCCTTCTCAGGAAGAGAAACAGGCGGCTTCCGCAATAGCGGTAGAGAAACCTGCCGCGCCGGCAGAAACACCGGCCCCGGCTGTTCCTGAAGAACTGCCGAAACAGGATGCTGCTCCCGTTTCGCCCTTGTCTGTGGTAAAGGAAACCGCAGCCGGATCTCCGGTACAGGAAGCGCCTCTCCAGGCAGATGACTTTGAAGAAATCCTCTGGGAGGAGACGGCACAGGATACCCCTATGGCTCCTGCTGTCCCTGCTGCTCCCGCCTATACCTCCGACACACCGGTTGACACCATTTTGTCTGTTATGACTTTGGAAGAAGCCAGGGACTATGTCGTTAAGGAAGGGGCCTGCAGCGGCTGGACGCTGGCGCAGGTAGAAGAACGCAGGCCGGCTAGCCTGAAATTTTATGTCAGCGGATATTCCGGCAAGGATAATATCCTGCGTGCCGGTGCCAAGCTGCTGCTGTCCGATACACAGAGGAAAGCGGGCTGACTTTCCTTTTTGAAAATCAATCTGGAAAGGAGGCCGGATTATGGGCCAGACGCAGGATTTTCCTTTTGACATAGAGGATGTTTCCGAACTGCTCCGGCTCCGAATCCGCAGGCGTTGTACGGACGGCGTTTATACCGACTGCCCGTTCTGCGGGGACAACCGGGGCAAAATGAAAATCAACTATGCTCAAAATGTCTGGCGCTGCAATTATTGCGGTGAGAGCGGCGGTATGCTGAAACTTTACGCAAAAGCGAAGGGTATTACAACATCAGAGGCTTATCGGGAAATCTGCGACGCCATTCAAAACGGCGTTTGTTTCCCCATCAGCTCGCCGTTAAATATGAAAAAGGAAAAACACCGAAAAATCCCTCAGTCTGCCCGTGCGGAAAATCCTGTAATTCACCAGACGTTTACCGGGCTGCTCGGACTGCTCAAGCTGTCCGGGCGGCACCGGGAACATCTGCGTACCGTCCGCGGGCTGACCGACGAGCAAATCGACAAGCTGGGTTACAAAAGCACGCCGCCATTTTATCTGTGCGGGAAACTGGCAAGCCAGCTGATTGCCCAGGGCTATACGGTGGAGGGCGTTCCGGGATTTTACCAGAAAGACGGCAGGTGGACAGTAAATTTCTCTACGATAACCGCCGGTTTTTTAATTCCTGTACGCGGCGTTGACGGCATGATTCGCGGCTGCCAGATTCGTTTGGACGTGCCGCTGAAAAATGACAACGACCCGCCGGAGAAAGAAGGCGCCAAATATATCTGGCTTTCTTCCGGCAGCAAGCCGATGGGCGTCAGTTCCGGAAGCCCGGTTCATTTTGTCGGCGATCCATTTGCACGGGTGGTCTATGTTACAGAAGGATTTCTGAAAGCAGATGTGTCCCACTGCCTGTCGGGCCGCACCTTTGCAGCGACAGCAGGAGCGAACAATACGGAGCCGTTAAAGCTGCTGTTCTCCCTGCTGGCCGCCAACGGTACGGAGTTGATTGTGGAGGCGGAGGACATGGATAAATACCGCAACGGACAGATCGACGCGGGTGCTTCCAAAGTACGCCGTATGGCGCAAGATGCCGGAATGGAGTGCAGGCGGCTGACTTGGAATCCCAATTACAAGGGATTTGATGACTGGCAGCTTGCCTTAAAGCGAAAAACAGAAAGAAGGGCTGGACAAATGAATTTCAAGACACGTTTTTTGTATGGGCTATGCGATTTTGACGCCATTGACGATGAGATTGCCGCATGGCATGAAGCGCCGGAGCAAACCGAAACTCTGGAAGAACGGCTGGGCTTTACCAATGAGGAGCAATCCCTGCTTATAAAGGGTGAGGAAGAAACCTTTCTCAAAATGCTTCTTGCACAGCGCCGTCAGCAGGCTTTCCGGATTTACCAGCTCCGACTGGACGAGGAACATCCCACCGTCCCCTTTGCCTTTGGCGGTATTGAGACGCTGCATAAAGCCGGCTTTGAACAGCCTCCGGCAGCCGAATACAACCAGGTATATGACGGTATACTGCCCTATATCGACGGTGAGGACGAACAGCATCGTCTGGAACGGATTTTCGAGCAGTACAATGACAACTTGCCGGACGGCTATCCCGGAAGGAGCATCGCTCCCTCGGACGTCATTGAGCTTTATGGCGGCGAAGGGCGGCGTTATTACTACTGCGACACAGGAGGCTTTTGTCCGGTGAAATTTTCGCCGATGCTGGCAAAGCCGCTCAAACAAGAGAAAGAATGAGGCTTTATAGCCAAACAGAATCAAAGGCGCTGTATGGGATTCCCCATGCCGCGCCTTCATTTTTTGAAAGGAGTATCTATATGGGCTTTTTTTCTAATTTGAATATCGAACAGGAAACCGACCTGGAATACCCCGCCGTTCATCAGGCGGAGGAAGCAGCCTTGAAGGCTGAACCGGCATATACATCCCCGTCTGTAGAACCAGCGGACGGCGTAAAAGCCGTATCAGTGGCAGCGGGGGCGCCAAAGGCTGATGAAACGGGAAATACACAGCCCGCCCAGCAGACCGAAGAAGAAAAACGCAAAGCGCACGAGGCGGCTGAGGAAAAACGGAAAGCAGAATGGGAAGAAAGACAGCGCCTGCGCAGGGAAAAAGAGCAAATTGAATGGGAAAAAGCAGTTGCCTTGGACAACAACGCGCTGATAGCGGCTTCCGTTAAACGGCTGGGCGACGCTACGGAGCGCCTTACGCGGAGAAACATGAAGCTGTGCGTTACTGAATATGTGCAAACACTCTGCTACGAAGATATGGAGTTTGCCAGGCTGGCAATGCACCCCCGAAAAAGCATGGTTAACTGCTTTCATCGCATTAACCGTAAGGCCCGGGAGTATTTGGAAAAGGAGATGAAAGACAATGATGAACAACCGGAAAACGGCGCTTTTGGCGGGGATGTCCCCGATGGCATCTGCTATCAATGGGCGGAAGAGTATTTCCGTGATCTGGACGCCGAAGAAGATAAAACGGATGCGGATAAGGAATTTACGCCAAGGCCATACCACGGTGTTTCCTCCGTCCCGAAGAAAAAGGCGGAGAAGAAAAAGCCGCAACCCGCAAAGAAGGAGCCGCCCAAGGGTCCGGAACAGCTGTCTATGACTAACCAGATCACTCTGGACAGTTTCCTCCAGCCGGAGAAAAAGGCCGGCTGAGGAAGGAGGGACATCTATGATTGCGTACAAAGCATTCCGCCCAGGATTGATATGCCTGGGATACCAATTTGTCATGGGTATGAATGTTACCGACAAAGCAAACTGCCGAAAAAACGGGTTCCATTCGGCGGAAAATCCTTTGGATTGCCTGTCGTATTATCCATTTAAAGACTCGGAATTCTATCTGGTGGACGCAGGCGGCGACATAGACGAGGATGGAACAGATTCCAAAATTTCCTGTACGGAACTGAGGATTCTCAAGCAGCTCAACCGGAAAGAATTTTTCCTGCACGCATTGGCTTATATGGTGGACCACCCGCATCGTGAGTGGAGCAGCCATGTGAAAGCTGACCGTGCCGCCGCGCATAACGGGTTTACCGTTGTGCGCGGCCCCGACCCTCTTGCGTGCGGCAAACAGGGCGACTATCTTGCCCTTGCCAAAGAAAATCCAGTAAATGGGAAGATTGAGCAAATCGCCCTCGCGCAGGTGGATGGAGAAACGATTCTGCCGGACGTGTGGTACGATGTAAATTTTGAAAAAAGGACAGGTGGGCTATTTTGAACAAGAACGAATTATTAAAAATGGATAAGCTGGTAGCAACACCAAATATGATGAGGCTGGCAAAAAACGATACGCCTGTTGTGAAGATCATCCCGTATTCTCGAACAAAATATGAGAATTACAAGTATGACCTGTATATCCGCTGCCGCATCCAAAATGGTATTTTAAAGGTTGCCTTATTTGGGACGGCCAATATGCGGCTGGGCGGCAATCTGCCGATTTATGCAGTGTATTTTTCCCGTAAGGAAAGAAATTTTATCACGTATGACTGTCAGCGAAAAAAGTGGCTGACTTCCAAACTGGACCTCCTTGATTGGCCGCAAGGCGAGTACGTTTATAACATAAGCGCATATGTAAACCGGAGCACATCCACCGCCATACGGAATTATCTGGGAACTGGAGATGGCCGTCTCATCGACCTGCTCAACTACCAGCTTAAAATCCGTGAGGAGCAGTTGGAGCAGAGGCACAAAAAAGAAACCGACAAATGGGACAACGACCTGGCGCAGACACCGCCCCTTCCCAGAGACTGGAAACGATGGGTAGACAAGGTAGCGATTCCTGAAAACTTCATTTTCTACCATTATAAAAAGGGAGGCGCCAAAACCGGCTATTGTTCCTATTGTGAAAAGGAAGTGCCCATTCAACATCCGCTTTATAATAAGGAAGGGCGCTGCCCCTGCTGTCGGCACAAGATTACATTCAAAAGCATCGGACGGGTAGGTTTTTTCCAGACGCAGAAGGCTTCCTTCTACCTGATTCAATGCTGCAAAGACGGTCTCATGCTCCGGGAGTTTGAAGGTTGTCGTACCTATCGGAAAGGAGAATATATGACGCCGGAGTGCTATATTCATGAAATCCGCCGTATGATCTGCGATAAAAACGCTATTCCCCAGCGTGCCTATTACTGGGGGCTTTACAAGCAGAAAAGCCTGCGGTGGATAAGCGGTTACATTAACAGGGGCGGCTGGTGGTCGGACTATTCCGGCAGAGTTTATGGCCGGACGCTTCCATACCTTTCAAGACACGAACTGAAAAAGACCGGGCTGATCGAGTATATCCGTCAGAATAAGATCGTTGATCCGGAAGAATACCTGATCGCCTATGAAAAGCATCCGTATATCGAAAAGTTTGTTAAGGCGGGGCTTTCCCGTCTGGCACAGGAATATGTAAAAGGGAAACACAGATACGACAATGATAATGTTCCTCTGTCTATTCAGGAAAGCAGCCTGACAAAGCTGCTCGGCATCGACGGGCAGGAACTGAAGAGGCTTCGGCAAAACAATGGCGGCAGCGGTTTCCTGAACTGGATGCAATATGAAAAAGCCTCCGGTCAGGAAATCCCCGACTACACCATTTCCTGGCTTTGCGGGGAAGAAATTACACCCAGGGATTTAAAATTTGTTCGCGGAAAGATGAGTGTTCCGCAAATCCACAATTATATTACCCGGCAAATGTCAAAAGAGCATATGTCCAGCCACAATGTTATCAACACCTGGGCCGACTATCTCTCTATGGCGAAAGGACTACGCATGAATACGGATAATGAACTCGTTTACCGTGTGCGGGATCTCCGGAAACGGCACAACGAATTAGTCCAAATCTGCCAGAAGCAAGGTAAAAATATCATCATTCAGGTAGGCAGGATTCTGGAAGAGTATCCCCATATTGATGAAATCTGTCAGTCGCTCAAAGGAAAGTACGAATACGGCAATGAGCAATACATGATTATTGCTCCCTCCGGCGTAGAAGAAATTATCCTGGAGGGGCGCGCGCTTACCCACTGTGTTTCAAACAGCGACCGTTACTGGGAGCGGATTGAAAACCGGGAATCGTACATCCTTTTTTTAAGGAAAAATTCCGAGCCGGAAAAACCGTATTATACGCTGGAAATTGAGCCGGACGGCACGATACGGCAAAAACGTTCCATACTCAATGAACAATACGAGGACATCAACCAGGCTAAGGATTTTTTGCTTGAATGGCAAAAGGCCGTAGCGAAACGTCTGACGGACGAAGACCGTTCGCTTGCCGGTCAGAGCCGGATTCTGCGAATGGAGGAATTTGAACAGCTTCGGAAGGATCAGGTGACTGTCCGCACCGGGACTTTATCCGGTAAACTTCTTGTCGATGTGCTGATGGGAGACCTCATGGAAACCGCGGCTTAAAGGATACCTGCCGGCGCTGTCTGCGCCGGTTCCGCTTTCAGCGGGAAAGGGGACGCCCTCCGGCGCCCCCTTTCTTTTTGTTCTGCGTTCTACATTTGAAAATTCCGGACGCAGCGCAGAAAAACAATACACAATTCCTGGAACAAATCCTCGTCAAATATACCGTTGACTACAGCTTCTTTCATCAGGAGCGGACGATACATCGTGAGGAGCGATTCTATCGCTTTCGGGTGGTTTGCTTTTGCCAATATGAGCAGTTCCCTAAAATCCACGTCTTCCACCTCCCAGAAGTTTTCTCAGCCTCTCCAGGGTACGGTAATACGCTGCCGCGGCGCCTTTATAGCTTAACCCTGTTTCCCCGGCAATCTGCGAAAAGCTTTTTTCTTCAATCACTCTCGCCAGCAGTATATACCTTTCCTGCTCCTTAATCTCCTTCAGCGCCTGCCGCAAGGCGTCATATTCCGCGAACTGTAAAATGCGGTCTTGTTCTTCCGTCACAAGATAATCCATATCTTCCAGCATAATTTCAATCCGCAGCGGCTTCTCTTTCCCACGAAAATAATCGATCCGTCTATTATGCACCGAGCGGCACAGGTATGACGTAAATCTGTTTTGCAGTCTATTGTCTTCGGTTAAACCGTCATTTCTTTTATACATCTTTCTTCCTCCGAATCAGTCTGAATTTTTAAGGAAACTCAGGCTGTACGGAGGGCTTCGTCCGCTGTGGAACCGCAGGAAACCATATTTCCCGACAAAAAAGAAACGCACCCGCCGTCCGACAGGTGCCGTTTTGCTGGAATAATTGTTAAAATATGGAAATTGAAAAGCAAAAAAAGAGAATACCGTCGAATAAAAAACAGCCGCAATCCCCAAAAAGAGGGCTGCGGCTGAAAAGCTATCTGTTTTTTTCTTTGGTGCTGTCAGGTATCTCTTTTTCCATGTTCCTTTCATTTTATCCCCCATCAGGGACAAAATGGCCGACGGCTTTTCTATCCCTGTATGAATATGTTGATACGGGGATTATACCGTCTAATTTCGTAGATTTTCCGTAGATTTTTTGTAGATTTTTCGTAGGCGGACGCAAATTCAGACAGGATAGGACAGGAAAAAGCCTCATAATATCGGGATTTGTCGGATTTTATTTCTTCCTCCCGAAGCATGGCGGCGGCTTTGCTCAAAAAAAGTACGGCCACAGCGGCCGTACTTCCGTTCTTTACTTTTCTTCGGCATCCTCAAACCGGAATCCCACCTCCCGCACACAGCGGATTGTAAAAGACGGTTTGGGGGATATCCTACGGAACTTTTTCCTCAGCCCGTAAATATGGCAGCTGACCGCGTTTATTTCGTTGCCAAGGGAATCGTCAGACCAGACCGCCTCGTAAAGCTTCTGATAGGTCAATACCTTTCCCGCGTTTGCCGCCAGCAGGAAGAGCAGGGCGTATTCCTTGGGCGTCAGGGTTACTTCCTGCCGTCCATAGAACACCCGCCGCCTGGAGACGTCAATTTCAAGCGCCTGGAAAGTAAGTGCCGGCAAGGCCTCCATTTCCAGCACCTGCAGTTCCGGATGCTGTTTTGACAGCTGCTTAATCTTTTTAAAAATGCCGTTATCTTGAGTCGGCAGCCTCAATATCACGAAATGTTCCATGCCTCCGCCTTCTTTTAACCTGATGAACAAATAGTTCCACTATCAAAACTGGCGATCCCCCATATTCAAGTAAGTTCACCATTTTATATGTTTAGCATTATACTATAAGTTCTACCTCTCTTCTTCCCATGAATTCTCGTTCCCTTTTGTCAGCATTCGTGGGTATTTTTTAAATCCTGCATATATCTGTGCATCACCTTATATGCATCCGGATCTACGCAGTAAAAAGTAGCTTCTATGGAATAACCCCTATGTTTGTTCATCCAATCGCATACCGTAACAAGTGCAATCCTCGCGGCTTCCTGTTTGGGATAGCCATATATTCCGGCCGAGATCATAGGAAACGCGATAGTATGGATATCGTTTTTCTTTGCCAGCTCCAACGAGTTCCAATAACAGGATTTCAGCTTTTCTTCATCATCCAGCGTTCCATAAATCGGTCCTACTGTGTGGATAATATATTTTGCTTTTAAACGGTATCCTTGTGTAATCTTTGCCTCCCCAGTCCGGCAGCCGTTCAGTGTGCGGCATTCTTCCAAAAGCTGCGATCCCGCCGCCCGATGGATCGCACCATCTACTCCTCCGCCTCCGAGCAAAGTACAATTTGCAGCGTTTACGATGCATTCACACTCGGATTGCGTAATATCCTCGTCTCTCAACCGCACTTTTAATTCCGGAATATGAAACTCTCTGCATGCTGACATTCCGCACACACTCCTTTCCAAAAAACTTTTCCTTATGCCATGCTTTACTTTTCTTCCAATAAATACCGCTTTATCCCCAGTTCATAAATTCTGAACGGCCCTAAAAAGTTCCCGTCTTGATCGATATCGGCATATAACGAAATTTCCTCATCAGATTCTGCTCCAAACCCGTCTTCATCCTCCCAGTACCTGCCATCCGGCTGAATTTGCCAAAGCATTCGATACTTTCCGTTTCCAAGCGACTCAAAAGAAGAGCGGTAACGAACGACTGGTTCCAAACTCCCCATATTAATTTTCTTTATCCAGAATTCCTCTTGTATAATTCCAGGAAATTGGAGTATGCGTCCGCCGTCATCGATGATCTGCTTATGAATTCCACGCTCTGCATTGTCAAATTCTATACTCACTTTTTCCCCACGTGAACGGTACAAATGGTTCCCAAGCGTGTAGGAAGCGCTAAAGCCTACCTTTTTCTTAGTAGAATCTACAGATGGTTCTACCACACCGGCGGACTGAATCATATCTGTGTTGACAGTCTTTTCTCCTTTTTTCCCTATATCGAAACTTTTCAGCCATTGAAAGAATCTGCTCATAAAACTCCTCCTATCTTTCCGGCCTTTCGTCCTGAAATATAATTCTAATTCTTCTGTAAGCGACTACTCTCCTAATGATTTTCATATGCTTGTATTGTTGCTTCTATAGAATTCACTACGCTGGTCATATGGTATTTCAGAACAAACAGGATATCGGCTTCATCTGGATATGCCAGCTTTGCCTTGCGTAAAAGAGGATATACAAACCGTTTGGTTTCTTCGATATATGCTTTCAATTTTTCCTCGGAAAAGGTTCCGGCCATGCTGGATACATTGTGGCAGCGGTCAATCAGCTTTGTAATGAGCGCTTCTTTGCTTTGCGGCAGCATATTATAATACCGAATTTTCGCACTTTCCTTGGTTTCGCCTTCCATTACCTGAAAAGTCATCAATTCCACTCCCCGGCGCACAACATCGTTTACCGGCAGCTCCGACAAGCTGACACCGCAATCCTCACAGACATCATGCAGCAGAATCGTGGCGACGACATTATCATCCTGAATTCCGAGGCTTAACGCATTGCAGGCCATGATAAGCGGATGTATAAGATACGGATCCCCATTTTTACGTTTTTGTCCCTCATGCTTTTCCCTTGCGAAGGAAAGGGCCTTTAACGTTTGCTTCATTCCCGCTCCAGAAGCATATCCCCGGATATAGGTATACATTTTGTCTGCATTAAAAACTGTACGTTCCACTTTGCTGCCTCCTTTAGTAATTCCGCTTTTTTATCCGTAAAATAACTTTTTGGGCTATTTCCCATTTACGCAGATTCAGAACTCTGCGCAACCGCAATATCGATTCCATCAATTTGCAGCGCAATACCTTTTTGCTTCGACGCTTCAGTAAGCAATCGCTGAATGTCCTCCTTATAATGATTTAAACAAGCCACGGCAAGATCATCCCTTGTATCCTGCGGAAGCGCCTTCAGCGCTGCCTTTGCCGCTATTGAGGAGACCCCTTTCGTCTTCGATAAGATAGAAGACAAAAAAGCATTTTCTGATTTTTTTGACAAATGCTCCAGCAATACGGGAAGCAGGGTATCCAAAGCGGCTTCGTAATCAACATTGCTCACTGAAATTTTGATATCGATCATATTGTCCCTTTTCCTTTCCGTTTTGACATCAAAAATAAGGTTTTAAGAACGGCCCAATCTGCAGCTTTCATAAGGCAGACCGGGCCGTTTCTATTTTGTTTGGCTGGACACTTAGCAGGCAGAACAATTCAACGCCCCTTCAATTTCTTCCCGGATAAGGGAAAGCTGTTCCAGATATTTTGTAATTCCTTCTTTTTCTGCTTTTTCCTTTTCGTTTTTTTGATAGCCTTTCATCGCCGGATACAAAGCCACCGCAGGAATTGCCGCCGACAAAAGGGTTCCCCATGTTCCTAAATGAAGAATCCACGCCCCGACGCCAGCGCCAGCCGCCGCTCCGCCTGCGGCGATTCCGATTACTCCAAGTTCCGGAAAGCCTTTTTTGGCAGGGACTTCCTCCAGCTTGATTTCCTTAAAAATCGTTCTGACTTTCTTTGCTGCTTGTGGTTCATCCTTCTCCAACCGTTTCAGCCACTGGCCACATGCGTCATATGAATCGAACCACATGGAGGCTGCGTCCTGAACCGACATCTCCGCCGCAGCGCAACTCAACACGCATTGTTTACTTTTTTCCATCAGCTTTGCCCGACACATCACCATAAACTTTTTCCATACGGAATCAAATTCCCGGATTGTATCCATATCACTTTACTCCTTTCTCTCACAGTCGGCTGAATTTTTCTCTCACTGACCGGATCTGTTCCAATTGCTGCTGCGTTAAATCAACGTCGTTTTGAATCGCCCTAATCTTTATAGCGGCTTCCTCCTGAGCTTTCTGATCGCGTTTTCTCATTTCACAGACTATACCAGTATACTGTGTGAGATACTGATCCATAACACGCTCGACCTGCATCCAGCAATTTGCTATATTTTGATTAAAAAACTGCATCACACTATCTTTCAAGCTTCTGAAATACTGCTCTACAACTGCGTTGACATCACCAGCTACCTGATTGCGGAAGGCCGCTCCTCTGGATGAATCATCTGATTTTTTGTTAAACCGTATAAAGCCGGCAACGGCACCAATAACAGCTCCCGCAGTTGTTCCAATAATCGGGACAACTGAACCAATCGCAGCCCCGGCTGCCGCTCCCGCACCCGCATATCCCAGAAAGCCACGGTTTTCCTGTTTGACGTTGGCCTCGACCTTTTGACGGATGGCCGTGTTAGCCTGCACATTTGTCATTAAAGATTCATCCAAGCGGACGCTTTTATCCACATCCTTCACCAAGTCGTGTGCAAGCAATTCCAACTGCCGGTATTCTTTTTTAAAATCCGCCTCAAAACGTCTGCAATGCCCTTCCGCTATTGACTGTATCTCACTCAAATAATTCGAGGAGTTCTCTGTGGATATGCCGACATTTTTCAAGATTTCCGACTTCTTTTCCTCTAATAAAGGATTCAGTTTTGTCTGTAAAAAGACCCGTATATCGCTTTCTGTTGTGGGTTCTTCGAATGCTTCGTAAACCTTTTTCTTTCGATACCCAATCCAGCCGTCGAGCTTTTTGTTGAATTCCTGCGCTTTTATATTTGCATCTTCTTGATAGGTCAAACTGATTTCCGATTTCTTTCTCGTGACAAAGCTCTGCAGGTCTGTCGTAATGGCCTGCATAAGTTGGTCATGCCGCTGTTTCTGCTGCGAAGAGACCTGTTCCATGCTTTCTTTCAGGCGTCCCATTGCGTTCTCTGACAGGGCCATGCACCGCTGCAACTGGATCCGGATTCTCTGTTCCTGCAAAAACTTCAGGATTCTTTCTTCTGTTTCACGGTTTCCCTCAATATATTCTGTTCCGGTTCCATTTATGACCGGCAGCGCCGAATAAGGCAATATCAACGGATCATGAACAGACAGCTTTTCTTCCAGGACTTTTCGGATATACTCCAGTTGTCTGGCTTGCTGCTTCGGCGGGATTAAATCTATTTTAGTCACCACGAAAACACAGGTTTGCAAAACATCCTGCAGGTTATCCTCCAAAAAGCGGCAGAAGCTTTCCGGGAATGGTTTTTCCGCACTGGTAAGGATAATACAGGCATCCGCCTGTTCCCGGATTGCTTCCTTTGTGACGTCCTCATGCCACTGCTCCAGCGAATTGGTTCCCGGCGTATCAATAATACAGATGCCCTGCTGCAAAAAATCAGAAGGGTAGCCCACCTCAAGATGCTGCACATTTTCATCTTTCCGATCACCAGAGGTATATGCTGCAAGAAGTTTCGCCAATGCCGCTGAGCTTTCCGTTTTTCGTGTCTGTTTTCCTCTTCCGCCTTTCCCACAGGTACGGAAAATCCTTTCCGGGCTGTAGCCAATCAAGGTAGAGGCCACAGTTGTCCCTTGTATTGCGTCTGTTTCCAACAGGTTTTCCCGCAGAAGGGCGTTGATAAAACTACTCTTACCGGAAGAAAATTCACCAATTACCGCCATATTCAATGTCTTTTCGTTCTGACGGACCTGGATTTTTTTCAACTCTGCCTGAAGCTGCTCCCTTTGCTTCCATGGGAACTCATACTTCTTCATAAGCGTTTTCATAAATTGAATATGTCCGTCAATATCCGCCATTTGAATCATTTGCTGCGTCCTGAAATCAAGGGATACAGCCGCCGTGTTCTCTGTTGTGCATATATGTGCTTTCATTTTCGTTTTCTCTCCTGCTGACTCCGTATATTCTCAAGCGCATCATTCAAACAAGCATTTCCCCTCGCCACCTGAAGGAACACTTCCAAAGGGGAAATATCCTTCAACAAAAAGCGCTTGGAAGGAAGAGACCTTTTTCATCTGCTCCAAACAGTTTAGCAAACTGTCCCAATTAACAGGGACGTCAATCTCTTCTGCCTGAAAAATCATGTTCGCCGCCAACCTCTTCCCCTTCCGAATTTCAGCATGCACTATTTCAGCAGCTCAAAAATGAAGGTATCGAGATTCTCCGCCGTTCCCTTCAGCTGTTTTTCATATTCGGAGAGCTGCTCCGACTTCTGCTGGACAACTTCCTTGCCTTGCTCCATATCGCGGATAATGCCTTCCAGCTGCTTCTGCATCTCTCCGATTTCTACGTCCATAGATTTGGAGATGATATCCTTGATTTTATCGAAATTCTCTGTCGCTCCGCTTACAACGGTATCGACCAACTGCATGCTTTTCCCACTGATTTCTTCGCAGAACGTCGCGGCCACCTGTTCCTTAGCATTTTTCACAGCTTTTTCAGATACTTTGAGCCCGCCCCGGATAACGGAAGCTGCAATTACCGCAATAATCGTAAACGGATTCAAAATGCCCAGGATAGCCAGCCCAATATAAGCGCCAAGTTGCAAGGCAATGCCTTTCGCAAATTCCGAAGAAAGTCCCGTTGTAGCACCCAAAGCTGCCACGCCCACATCACCGATCAGAATACCACCGCCAGCTGCGACAACGCGCTTCCAAACTGGAATATCTTCTGTATCGATATTGTGAGAACCTGTTACGTTCACCTTAACCTGATCCAGTGAAACAAAAAATTCTTCCAAACGGCCTTCGAGAGAATCCTTCAAGGATTCTACTTTATCATTGACCAAATTGGTAAATGGTCCGGACAGCCACTCTCTTGTCTCGCTGTCTATTTTATTCTGCACAAAGCTCACAAGCTCGTCCGACAATGCCTCCGCATCTCGCTTCGGATGCAGAGCAGAAACCTTTGTTTCCGGTTCATATTCCTCAACCCATACGCGGATTTGCCCCGGGAGGTTATTAAAGTAATTGACGGCGCTCCGACGTATGTCCGGAATCAAGTTTGCGATAAATGCCTCCGTTCGGCTGGTGATCAGATCCTTCTGTTGCTTGAGCTTTTCAATTTCCGGCTGCGCCTCGCTGTACCGCTGCTTCAGTACGTCCAAATCCGTAGACAACGCATTGCGCCGCTGCGGGATTATTGTTTCCAGCGCATCCTGCCGAATCACGCGGACCAGTTCCCGGGCCGGCGTCGCCAGCTTGATTCTTCCGCGCTCGTTAGCCAGATAGTCCGCCAAAGCTGTCTCTACGGCAGGAATTTTGGATTCCTCCAGCATGGCCGGATTGCTTTGCATCTGCCCCATCAGCCCCTTATAGGCCGATGTGTAATAAATATGTTTTGTATAAGGCGCCAACAGGTTGTCTGAGAATTTGCGCAGGCGCTGCTGTTCCCGTTCGCTGGTCAGCTGATCAAAGCGGTTTACCACGCAGAACAGGCTCTGTTCCCCAAAACCGTTTTTCCGCAACGTATCGTCTATGTATGCAATCTCTCCCGCAGAACCCATTGCCAAAGCGCTGAATACGAAGATAATGGCGTCCGCTTTGCTCAGGTATTCCATTGTAACTTGGGTACGCACCGGGTTTTCATTCAATCCGGGAGAATCCACAATCTCCACGCCGTCCTTGAGCAGGTCCAACGGCCAGAACAGCTCCACCTTTTCAAAGGGGCTTTGTTTGATCGCCTCTTTATGCTCCATCCCCATAGGGATAACGACAAAATCCTCAATTTCATCCACCGGCATCTCAATCGGGGGGGACATCCTTCATTTTAAACCGCCGCATGTGGGTAAGCGCTTTCTCAGGGATCCCGTCGTACATTTTTTCCGGCAGCGGATTCAAAAAATGCAGGACCGCTTTCGGCTTTTCACCATATTTGATCTCATTGATAATCGCGGTGGTCGGCACGGCATAAGCCGGCAGGATTTCCTGGCCGAGAAGCGCATTGATAAATGTGCTTTTGCCGTTTTTGAAATTCCCCATTACCATGATCTTGAAGGTATCCGATGAAATCTTCTGCCGCAGCTGCTGCAGCGTCTGGGCGCAATGCTCCATATCCAGTTTCTGCACCAGACCGGAAGCCTCCTGGATAATTCCGGTCAGACGCTTTTGCCTTGCCACAAACTCTTTGAGTTGATCGTTCGTCATTGTATTTTCCTCCTACTTTTATATCTTTTGCTGACGCTATATGCCGATTTCCCTCAGTTCGGCAAGTTTCCGGCGGACAGCCTCTTCGCGCTTCGGATCGTCCGCCTGCTTCTGCGCTGCGTCAATGGCATCGCATTTCACCTTTACCCAATCTGAACAGGTCTGTTTCATTGTACGGATCGTTGAAATATAAACATCCCGGATATTTCTCTCAACAGTTTCAATACTGCTGCTGAAAACGCCCGGCAGTTCCTCACGGATAATCCTTGTAAGTTCCCGTTTCTGCGATTCCACCCGTTTATTCATAAAGACCTCGGAGAGGATACCGCCGCCGATACCTACGGCCATCCCAATGGGCGACAGCCCGATTAGTCCGCCTATCAGGTATCCTCCTACCGTAGCAACACCCGTCCCCACGCGGGAAATCAGCCGGGAGCGTTTCATATCCTCCAGTTCAACCGCTTGCTGCTCCATCGGGGCGCGAAAGATATTTTTCTCCGCAATCCGCTGGTTCTGGGGCGGGACAGCGGAACTGTATTTCTCCTGCAGGAGATGGTTCAGCCAGTTGACGTCGCGGGTATAGAAGCCCTGAAGATTGTTTTCCAGAACATTTCCCAAGGAGATCATTTCCATCTTGATCCGGTATGGGTAGTCCTTCTCCCACCAATCTTTTGGATTCGTCACATGGGAAAGCTCTAACGTCAGTTTTTCTATGACGTCCTGCTGCCGTTCCTCCGTCATGCTGCGGATCCACTCAAAATTCTGGTTGCAGCGGTTCAGCATATCGATTTCCAAGGCATCCCACTGGATTTGTGCGCTGCGGAGCAGCTTCTGTTTGCTCTGTTCCGCTGTTTCCTTCCGCTTTTCTTCCTTTTCCTCGATAATATCCAGCTGGCACTGATAGACCGCCGCCAAGTCTGAGGAAACAGCCTTCATTTCCTGGCTGGCCCTCTCTTTTTTTAGCTGGATATGGGAAGACTCATGCAGCCATGCAAGAATCTGTTTCCGGATTGCTTCTGTCCCAGAGCGATCTTCCCATCCTTCCACCATGTTTTCCGCAGACAGGTAAAGCGGGATTTCGGTTTCCATAGCTTCCAGTTTTCTTTGCACGGATTCTACAACACTTAACCGCTGCTTTTCGTCCACAAGATCCAGCTTGGTCAAAACCACCATAATGCGCGGGACTTTCTTCATCAGGATCCGTTCCTGAAGAAACAGCTTTTCCGATTCGCTGAATGCAGCTATGGCGGCCATTGGCAAAATAGCACAGTCACATCCGCTCAATGCCTGCTCCGCCATACTGAGGTCACCGCGAATTTGAGAGTTGACGCCGGGGGTATCAATGATTTCCAGATCGTTCTCTATCAAGAGGCTGCAGTTTCGTTTTAAAAGGATTTCACCTTTGGCCCCGGCGAATTTTTTCCGTTCCTCTTCAATGGCTTCCCAGCTCTTTTCCTCGATCTGGTACCGCTTCTGCCCATTCGCAGTCTTTAAAACAAGGCTTTCCTGCTCTCCGCCGGATATGTAAATCGGAAGGGCGGTTGTCGGGATATCGCTGGTCGGGATGATATCCTGTTCGATTAACCGGTTGACCAGGGTGCTTTTTCCCCGGTTAAATTCACCGACTACCGCCACACTGAATTTTTCCGACGCCAAGTACGCTCTGATAGAAGCTAACTGTTCCAACAAGTCCTTCCTGCCGGCTTCACGGCAATATCCTTCCAGCTTCTGAAGCCGCGCCATAAAAGCTTCGTCATAGAAGCTGAGATTTACATTTTCCCTGTGCTCTGGCTCCCTCACGGAAAACTCTCTATTTTCTTGTATATCCGTCCTTTTCTCCGTGCTCTCTTTCAAAGGGGCCGGATCATTGAAAAAGTTTTTATTTTTGAGAAACACAGCTTCCGCCTCCTTTATTGCTCGATATACCGTTCAAAGAACTGGGGGGAAAGGGATCTATAGAATGGATGTAAGGACGGTTCTGTCATCATGGTATAAAGTCCTGACAGTTTTTCCTCATCTTCTTTCGTAAACTCGCCCTCATCCCCTAAAAACGCGATTAAGCGGTTCAGCGCGTCATATAAATCTTCTTTCGCTTTTTTGTATCCATCCCGATCCAAATGTTTGATTGCTTCATGCCGGAATATCCCCACCGGCTTATCAAAATTCACCTTTGCATACCGGGGATCCAACCGAAGGTTTTCAAACGATGTCAGTTTCCCGCTCGGATAGTCCAATGTGAGCTTATATTCCGGCGGCATCAGCAAAGTCTGGTCATTTGGCCGCAGCACGGAACGATAGTAAAAAACGGAAACTAAAAGCCGGTCCCCTGTAATATTGAGTACCGGGAATCCCATTCCCAGCCCCATCGGGATATTTTCACGGACGGCGCTGCCTGTATTGATTTTCTTTAAAAACTCCTGTATTGAAAGCATCGTTTCATCCTCCTGCTCTATTGTTCTTGATATTCCTCCATCCGTCCGGATCAGGCGTATGCCTCCACATAGTAGTAACCGCTGTCTTCCCAGGCGTCCATAAACTGAGAAGCCGGTACTGTGATCGCGTGTCCGTCCATCGTGCCGGAATCATTGATAATAACCATCGGCTCCGGGCTGGAATAGTCGATTCCGATAACCTCTACCGCATGGTTCGGATCGTTCGGCGCATAGGTTTCGGTATTTCCATACCAGATTTCATTCCCGTCCACCGCTACGACAATCCTGCCGCCATTTTCCAGACAGTTATGAAGATCCTCCATATCTCCGCCAAAACTTTTTTCTGTTTCAGCGCCAAGATAATTCAAGATTTTGTCCATATCCTCCATGGAGGTTCCATCATCGTACCACCCTTGCTCCGTGGCGACGTCTATCATCTGTTGAGGGTCAATGTCCTGTCCGGTCATGCCTTCATACGCCATTACCTGCGCATAAATTGCACAGGGACCATTTTCTCCCTGATAATCCCAGCACTGCTCGTCCGCAACAGGAGTTCCGACTACCTGGGACATATCGGTTTCCGCGGGATTAAACTGCTCATATCCCGCGTCAAAGCCTCCGCCTTCGTCTACCGGGACATATCCGCTGTCCGGACTTCCGGTAAACATGGCCCATTCCTCCGCGTCCATGATCTGTGTTGTCTCAAAAACAGTGTCGCCGTTGGCGTCTTCGCCAAAAAACACACTGTCCGCGATTCCATCCCCGTTTGTATCAACGTCCATAAGGGTGGCAGAATAATCCGTAAATCCATCGCCGTTTGT
The DNA here is from genome assembly GCA_900553255.1 of uncultured Oscillospiraceae bacterium. GTDB lineage: Bacteria > Bacillota > Clostridia > Oscillospirales > Acutalibacteraceae > UMGS1591. The sequence goes on from USCI01000004.1 coordinate 23,517, forward strand.
ATCTTGATATACAGAAACAAAATCCACGATCCCGTCGCCATTTGTATCTACCGATGCGGTAATGGTATCGAACACGCCGTCTCCATTCAGGTCTTCATATACTGCTTCCCCGTCCATAATGCCGTCTCCGTTGTAATCCGTCCCTGTTGTAAAGCTGTCTGCTCCCTGCGATATGGTGGGATCTTCACCGTCTAAGGCCCCTGAAAAATCCATAAAGTCCTTCATGATGTGCTTCCTCCTTTTTCAGTATCTTCAGCTTGTCTCCATTATATCGTTGTAGGGATATGGCGCCACCCCTTTTGCCGTATTGGACGAGCAAACTGCAGATTTGGTCTTTTCCTGCAAATTTGGCTTTTATATTGTGGCTTCCCATGGAAAAATGCGGTTAACGTCTTTATAATACCGCTTGCTGATTCCAAGCGTTTCTCCGTTGCTCAGTATCAAATTCCGTCCCGTACGGTCAAGCTGGTATATGCTGTCGATATTTACGAGGAAACTTTGATGGCATCGGAAGAATGTTTCTTCCGGAAGCGCTTTTTCCACATCGTCCAGAACGGCGGCAAAGGCACACACATCCTGCGGCCGTACCGTATGAACAATTACCTGATGAAGACGGCTTTCCAGATATAGGATTTGCCGGTAGGGAATCCGCACGCTTTTCGCTTTTGTACGGATACAGAAGCATTCTTCACGTTTTCTGTGCAGATGATATAGGCAGGACTGCAACGCTTTGGCTACTTCTCTCTGCCCGTCTCCATCTGAATGTATCCACGCCGCAGGTTTGTACCGCATATATCCTGATACTTCCTCCGCAGGCGTATCCAGAAGAATATACTCCGGATTGGAAGAAGTGTGTTCCATGAGCCTTTGCGCATGCTCTTTCTCAGCCGTATCAATGCAAATGATGTCAAATTGATATTTCCCGTTCAAAAGGTTCTCTGAAAACTTCTGTAAATTTTGAATGGAGTACACCTTTCCATAGACCTGCGACTGTTTTAAGCTGTTTATAAAATCTTGCGAAACCTTTTTTCGATACTCGCTGTCGTGATGGTATACCGCAATTTCAATCATAAATATGGCCTCCTTTCCTGACAGCCATATATTCCTGGAAAAAAGCAAAAAAGGACACAGAAACCCTTTGAAAAGGATTTCTGTGTCCTTTTTGATTCTGAATAGTATTCTTGAAAAGACAGACTACTCCTGTATGTATGTATGTATGTATGTATGTATGTATGTATGTATGTATGTATGTATGTAAAAGTTTACCTATGGCGGCCATGCTTGTCAACCCCCTATTGCACAAATTTTACAAAAAATTATACTGCAATTACCTCCAATTATAATTTTAATTATATCGAAATTTATCAAAAAAAGCAAGTTCACTTTTTATTCCGACTTCTGTTTCAAAATCGAATTTATACATGTTACAGTATAATAAATCACCCTTTTCAAACATTTTTAGGAGATCATTTTCTGAATTCCTTATGTGTTCAGTATGATTTTTTTCTTTCCAAAACAAAATTTTCACTCTTTCCGGAACGCCGCCATCGTATTGGCGATAACCGCCAGCCCTTTTTCTCCCAGCAGTTCCTCCGCGTCATCGCAGCGGACGCTTTCTGAACGCGGAAAGGCCGGACGCCCATTTTCCGTTTCCCGGGCCGTGGGAACCGTTTTGCCCTGTTCTTCCAGAATACGCCGGACAAGCTCTTCAATCACGCGGGTATCTGTCGGCTCCGCCTGGGGGATATCCGGCGTTTCAGGACAGTGCAGATAATGCTGGACGGCGTTGACAAGGAACTGCGCCTTACGCCGCCCCTGCCGGTTGAGGACGTCGGCAACCTGCCGGTGGGACGGATCGGCGGCATTAAACTGTATGGTAAATTTGTTCTGTTCTTTTTTCTCCGGCATAGGCTTATCCTCCGAACTTGGAGGCCCGGTACAGCAGCTCATAGCCCTTTGTGTTCGCGGCCAGCTCGTCCACGAAAAGCGCCGGTCCGGCTTTCCCGCAGGCTTCAATCTGCTCTCTCAGCAGGATGGAACCGCCGCCTACGAAAACCGTCTTGCCGGAACGCAGGTCGATCATCCGCTCCCGCAGCCTGCCGGCCAGGTCGTCGATGAAAAGCCGCGCCTGCTCCCGGACGATCCGGCAGACCGCTTCATCATATCCCTGCCCCTTATCCTGCAGGATGGCGTCGATGTCCGATTCCTCCAGCAGCATATCGAAATCCGCGTTGATTTTGGATTTGACGCGGTTGTAGAGAACAATCACGCCGTTTTCCAGTGAATCGCACACGGAAAGGTCCGCCTGCCCGTATTTGATTTGCAGATAATCCGCCGTGAAGCCCCCGATGTCTACAATCACCGCTTTGGGAAGCTGCTGGAGCTTTGCATAGACGGGAATTGCGGCTGCATAAGCCTGCGGGAAGCAGAGGGCTTCGGTAATCAGGACGGAAAACGGTTCGCCGCCGAGCTGAAAATTGAGGACGCCCCGGCCGAGGAAATACTCTTCGAACTTCTTATACAGCGTTCCGTAGTGCGCCGGCGGCAGACCAACGCACAGCTGAACCCTAACCGGGTTCTCCGCCGGCAGCATCCGCCGCAGTTCAAAGCCGATGGCGAAGAGCGTAAGGATGAAGAAGCGTTCGTCGGCGGTCTTGTCCCGCATATACGGGATGCGCTGGTCGGAAAGGGTATAATACTTCCCGTTGTAGGATAAAACATCCTGGCCGAAAGGCGGCCTTGTTTCGCTTTCACACAGGCCGGAGGTAAAGGTTTTGTGTACGGTTTTGATTTGTTTGTTCCCATGGTCGATACTGATTAACATGGCGTCAACTCCTTTGAAATTTGGTTTATACTTATTTAATACGACTGGAATACGTGTTATTTCAACAAAAAAGAATGGGAGCAGAAATCTTCTGCTCCCACCGATACCTTTACCTTTTGTAACCTATATACCCGCATTCAATCTGTGCTTGGGGTCGAATCGCTTGCCATCCGCATAACCGCTGCTAAATGCGTTTATATGGAGGTTTTCTGCCTGAGCTGCGCGCGCCTTGAATTCATGTTGTCTCCAGTGCGCCGACGCTTCCTGTACCTCTTTGGGCGTCGCCAGCACAAGTCCCCATTCCTGCGGCAATTCTTCCTGCTGCCTTTTGAAAGCCTTATCGGCGCCGTTTACAAAGCCGTACCCATAGCTGTCGCACAGCTTCTTGATATAATCAGCCCGAAACCCATGCTTCTTGTATCGTGATACACCGGGTTCTCTGTCCCTTTATTCTCTATCGCCTGTTTCATTTTTTCTCCCCCTTTGGCAGTAATCTCAGTTCAAAGCGGAACAATTCCCTGTCTTTTCCGCATAAAATAACCAGTAATGCCTTAAATCCTACTATACCATCTGAAATACAAAATACTTCTTCCTTGCAATCGCAGGATAATGGTAATAACTTATACTGAATTTTCGGACATGAAAAACACGGAAACCCTTGTACGGAAAGGACTTCCATGACTTTTTGAAGGATAAAAGCAACATACGGATTTGAAACGCCGTCTTCCTCTTCTGAACCGATACCGGGAACGGGTTCCGCCATCATTTCTTCAATTTCCGGCATAGTTAGGCCGATGTGCAGCAGCATGGCGATTTCTTCCTTATCTACCATGACGTCCGATACCTCGAACATGGTAGACAGATAGTTGTTCATGCAAATAACGCTTCCATGCGCGCCGGGAAAGGAAATGACGGAAATATAGTCCAGGCTGCTCAGTTTATTGAGATAACGTCCGGCGGTTGCTTTGGAAACGCCCCAGCGTTCAGCCAGCCCCGCGTAACCAAGCAGCGGGCTCCCCGTGCCGTTGCGCAGATAAACTACTGGTCCCGCATCCGAACCCTGCACCTGTTCGTCGTTGTATACGGTATTCACCCACAGATCCAGCAGCGCGTCCATCTCTGAACAGCGGCCATAGCTGAGAAGTTCATTGGCAGTGGAAACAGGCAGGAAGAAAAAGCCGGTATCTTTGGCGCAGGGCGCGTTGTAATCCAGTACACGGTTATGTTTCTGCCAGTCCGTAATTTTGAATTTCACCAGCCTTCCACGGCCGAGAAGGGAAAAGGTAATCAGATGGCGGTCCTGCAAATCCTGAAGGCGGGAAATCGCCTGATGCTGAAAACGGGTGCGAAACCATTCTGCCAGTTCACTGATCCGGCACAGCCATTCGCCGGGATAGATGATGTAGCTGATCCCATCTATCCGCTTGTATGATGTTCGGAAATTCGCGTAGCTGCAAAGGACGGTATAATAAAAAAGACCGGAACTGCCGCCAAGGCGAATGCTCCGGTCTTCCATAAGGGACTGCACGAACTGCCGATAAATCCGGCATCGCGGATAATCCACGATCTGTTTTATTTCTAATTGGTATTCTGACATAAGACACCTCCAAATAAAAAAAGCCCCGCATTAAAAAATGCGGGGTCGCGTAAGTTGACCTTTTCAAACAAAAGATAGGCTCCATTCTCTACGCCATAAAAATATGCATCAAAAAACCGTGTCCTACTTTATATGCAAGACACGGTTCTTGAACTAAGAGCAACCCTTTTTTGTATAGACAACTGCACATATTGGCGTAAAGCTGGCGTAAGTTGGCGTATTTTTATCCTGCACAAACCCCTAAAGCCTTGATTTTATGCAGTTTTTAGCCTCTTTACTTTTCCAGCGGCTTCATTGTCGGGAAGAGCAGCACATCCCGGATGGACGCGCTGTCGGTGAGCAGCATCACCAGCCGGTCGAGGCCGAAGCCCAGACCGCCCGTGGGCGGCATACCATATTCCAGCGCGGTGATGAAGTCCTCATCCACCTCGGCATTGGCGCCCTGCGCCCGCTTCTGCTCCACCTGGCGCACGAACCGCTCCCGCTGGTCGATGGGATCGTTCAGCTCCGAAAAAGCATTGCCCATTTCCCGGTTATAGATGAAATACTCGAACCGCTCGGTAAACGCGGGATCCGATGCCTTGCGCTTGGCGAGCGGGGAATTCTCCACCGGATAATCGTAGATGATGGTGGGCTGGATCAGCTTATCCTCGACATATGCCTCAAAAAAGGCGATCAGGACATGTCCCTTGGTGGCGGATGCCCCTTCGTCCACCTCCACGCCCTTCTCCCTGGCGCAGGCACGGGCATCCTCGTCGGTTGCCCAGTCGTAATAGTCCACCCCTGCGTATTTTTTCACCGCTTCCACCATCGTCAGCCGCTCCCACGGACCCGCCATATGGATTTCGGTGCCCTGATAGGTGATGACGTCGGTGCCGCACACCTTGCGGGTGATGGTGGTATACATATCCTCGATCAGGTCCATCATGCCGTGATAGTCGGTATACGCCTGGTACATCTCCACCGAGGTGAATTCCGGGTTATGAGAGGTATCCATGCCCTCATTCCGGAAAATACGCCCCACCTCGTATACCCGCTCAAAGCCGCCCACGATCAGGCGCTTGAGGTAAAGCTCGGTTTCGATGCGCAGGTACATGTCCATATCCAGGGTATTGTGGTGGGTGACAAACGGCCGCGCCGCCGCCCCGATTTCCAGCGTATGGAGCACCGGGGTGTCCACCTCCAGGTAGCCCAGGCCGTCCAGGTAATTCCGGATTTCCCGGAGGATCTGGCTGCGCTTGAGGAAGGTGTCCTTCACCTCGGGGTTCACAATCAGGTCGATATACCGCTGCCGGTAACGGGTGTCGGTATCCTTCAGGCCGTGGAATTTCTCCGGCAGGGGCAGCAGCGACTTGGACAGCAGGGTGATTTTCCGGGCGTGAACCGAAATTTCCCCCTTCTGGGTGCGGAACACAAAGCCCTCCACCCCCACGATGTCGCCGATATCCCATTTTTTGAAGCCGGCGTAAGCCTCCTCGCCCACGTCGTCCCGGCGGACATAGACCTGCATCCGGTCGGAGCCGTCCCGCACGTCCATAAAGCTCGCCTTGCCCATAATCCGGCGGCTCATCATCCGGCCGGCAATGGTCACCTCGGTATTCTCCAGCTGATCAAACCGGGCGCGGATGTCGGCGTTTTTCGCCGTCACATCAAATTTGGTGATGGCAAACGGGTCCTGCCCGGCTTCCTGCAGCGCGGTCAGCTTATCGCGGCGGATCCGCAGCAGCTCCGACCGCTGCTCCTCGCTGAGTTCCTCAGCGGCCTGGTTGGTGATTTCTTCGCTCATGCTTCAACATCCTTGTCCCGGCGCACCGCTCCTGGGAACGGCCGTCCGTATTTTTATTACAAAAAAAGGGCGGGCGACTCCGCAGCCGCCCGCGCCCACCGTTTTCCGGCGCGCAGCCGGAGCTGTTCTGGCTATCCTACGGAATTCTCCTGAATTCCGGTCGGTTATTTCGAGATGCTCTGGATGACAAAGCAGACCACGCCGCCCGGCGTCTCCACCTCTACCGTCTCGCCCACGGCATGGCCCAGCAGGCCCTTGCCGATCGGGGACTCATCCGAAATACGGCCGTTGAACGGATCCGCCTCGGTGGAACCGACAATTTTATATTCCTCCGACGTATCGCTGCCCTTCTCGCAGATGGTGACCTTCGAGCCGACATGCACCATCTCGTTGTTGAGCTCGCTTTCATCGAGCACCCGCACGTTTTTCAGCTGCGCCTCGATTTCGGCAATACGCCCCTCGATAATCGCCTGCTCATTTTTCGCCTCGTCGTACTCACTGTTTTCCGACAGGTCTCCGAACGAAAGCGCAACCTTGATCTTTTCCGCAATCTCTTTGCGCTTTACGGTTTTCAGTTCTTCCAGTTCACTTTCAAGGCGTTTTAAGCCCTCGTCGGTGATGACGGTCTGCTTTACCATAATGCAGGGTCCTCCCCTTCCCGGAATGTAGTTTTGAGCAATAGATTTATTATACTAAACCGATATGCCGATGTCAAGCCCCGCCAGCTTCCAGGCGGCATCCCGCAGCGAAAAGGTATGTCCGCCGACATACAGCAGCCGCGGCGGTTCGGCGGCGATCTCGCGCAGGCCGCTCAGCTCATACAGCCCCGCGAGAAAGCGCCAGATATCGCAGCGGTCCGGCGCATTCTGCAGCCACTGCGGCGGCACCTGCGGAACATAGCCCCCGACCACGCCCGGCCGGTCGTCCGGCACGCCGGAAAGCACCAGCCCGCGCGCCCGCGGGCGGATATGGCCCAGTCCTTCCGGCGCGAGGATCAGCTTGGCTCCGGTGAGGGTTTCCGCCTCCCTGGTGACCGGCAGCGCGGCGCCGAACATCGCCATCGCAATGCGCTCCGCTCCCTCATAGGCCTGCGGCCGGCCGGTGACCACCCGCACATCCGCCGCAAATGGCAGCAGTGCCGGCACCAGCGTGGCAAGGCTGCCGGACGGGTCATACAATCCGATGCTCATATGCTTCGGCGGCACCGATGCCATGCGCAGCAGCTGCTGCGCCGCCGCTGCCATCAATGCGCGGGAAAGCGCATGCCCGCTGAAGCTGCCGAAGCCGTATCCCTCCGGCGGACGAACCCCGGCCGGAAAGAGCATCCGGCCGGCCTCACGCCCCGCCGCCTGCCGTACCTCATCCCAGTCGATTCGCCCCTCCCGGTCGGGGACAGCCGTGATCTGCAGGTATCCTCCCGTCCCGACCGGCACCACCTGCGCACGCACGGAATTTTTCCGCCGCGCGCGGCGCCGCCGCCAGAACGTGCGTTTCGGCGGGGTATCCAGTTGCAGCACTGCCAGCATGTCCGTCTCCTCCCGGAAACACCCCATCAGGGTGTGCCTATTCATCACAGAATATGCGTGCACCGGATAACATATGCCCGGCAGGTTGGTTTTTATGATAAAAAAACCGCCCGATCGATTGATCGGACGGTGTTGTGTCGGCACCTACTTATTTTCCCGGGCCGCTTCCAGCCAAGTATCTTCAGCGCAAGTGAGCTTAACTGCCGTGTTCGGGATGGGAACGGGTGTACCCTCACCGCCATCGGCACCGACTCGTTTGTTCCTGTTTTTGGGGAACGAGATATATTATAACACGCTTTTCCCAAAATGCAAGTGTTTTTTCAAAAAAATTTCTGTTTCGGCAAATTACCCGCTTTTCCGGCAACGCACATACAAATTTCATATGGTCCGCGGCATCAGGAATGCGCGTACCGGCGTACCGTCCGCACCGGCAATTTTCAGCGGCACGGCGACGAGGTCGTACCGCCCCTCCGCTGCTTCAGACAGATCCAGCCCTTCGAGCAGCAGCACCCCCGCGCCGAGCAGCTCTTTATGCACCTGGACAGAACAGGCGGCCGGGGCGACCGACGGCGCTTCCACCCCGATGAGCAGCATCGCCGCATCGGCAAACACGAAAGCCGCACTCGGCGTCAGCTCCGCCTCTCCCTTGAACAGCAGGCGGCGCTCCACATGCGGCAGCAGCTTCTCCGCATCCTCGCCGGTGACCTCCCCCTGCCATTCCACCACGCTGCACGCGCCCACACACCGCTCAAGCGGGATTTCCGCCGCGTCCGCCCCGTCCGGCACAAAATGACGGGGCGCATCCATATGCGTACCGTTATGCAGGCAGGCGTGCAGCGACGTGAGATTGCAGCTGTCGCCATATGCCATCCGGCTGACCGCCTCCAGCTGCGGCGCCGGGTCACCGGGATACACCGGCGCGTCCATCAACTCCCGGGTAATGTCCAACAACATGCTGTGCAGCGCTCCCTTCCCCAAACGCCTGCTGCCGCAGGCGCCGGGGCGTCCTGCGGCAGCAGGCGGGTTTTCTTCTGTCGGGCAGGCCGGCTTACAGCCGGTCCTGAATGGAATTCAGCAGGCCGCCCTTGGCGATGATGTTCTGGATAAACGGCGGGAACGGCTCCGCCTGATAGGTTTTGCCAGTGGTCAGGTTCTCGATCAGGCCGGTATCAAAATCCACCCGGACTTCGTCGCCGGCCTGGATATCCCGCGCTGCTTCGTCGCATTCAAGAATCGCCAGGCCGATATTGATCGCGTTGCGGTAGAAAATGCGCGCAAAGGTGGACGCGATCACGCAGGAAATCCCGCTGGTTTTGATCGCGATGGGTGCATGCTCACGCGAAGAGCCGCAGCCGAAGTTTTTCTCCGCCACCATGATGTCGCCCGGCTGCACCTTATTCACGAAATCCTTATCGATATCCTCCATGCAGTGCGCGGCCAGCTCCTGATGGCTGGAGGTGTTGAGATAGCGCGCCGGGATAATGACGTCGGTATCGACGTTATCGCCGTATTTATGTACCTTACCCTGAGCAATCATGTTTTCTTTCCTCCTCAATCCAAAGTCGCGGGATCCACGATGTAGCCGGCCACAGCGGAAGCCGCCGCCACATAGGGGTTGGCCAGGTACACCTCGCTGTCCACATGGCCCATACGGCCGACAAAGTTGCGGTTGGTGGTGGACACCGCGCGCTCGCCGGCGGCAAGGATGCCCATATGCCCGCCCAGGCACGGCCCGCAGGTCGGGGTGGATACCACCGCGCCCGCTTCCACAAAGATATCAAACAGACCCTCATGCATGGCGTCGAGCCAGATCTGCTGGGTGGCGGGAATCACAATGCAGCGCACCCCTTTGGCGACCTTACGGCCCTTGAGGATCTCGGCTGCAGCGCGCATATCCTCCATGCGGCCATTGGTGCACGAGCCGATGACCGCCTGGTCAATCTTTACCTTCCCGCCGCACTCATCGACGGTATGGGTGTTTTCCGGCAGGTGCGGGAAAGCCACGGTCGGGCGCAGCGCGGACAGGTCAATAGTGATCTCCTCGTCGTATTCCGCATCGGCGTCCGCCTCAAACACCCGCACTTCACGCTGGAACCGGCCGTTGACATACGCCAGCGTCACCTCATCCACCGGGAAGATACCGTTTTTGGCACCGGCTTCAATCGCCATGTTGGCGATGCACAGCCGGTCGTCCATCGACAGATTGGCAACACCCGGGCCGGTGAATTCCAGCGAGCGGTACAGCGCACCGTCCACCCCGATGCGGCCGATCAGGTCGAGGATCACGTCCTTGCCGCTGACGTAGCGGCCGGGTTTGCCGGTCAGCACGATTTTCAGCGCCGACGGCACCTTGAACCACGCGATACCGGTCGCCATGCCGGCGGCCAGGTCGGTGGAGCCGACACCGGTTGAGAACGCGCCGAGCGCGCCGTAGGTGCAGGTATGGCTGTCCGCGCCGATGATACAGTCGCCGGGACCGACCAGGCCCTTTTCCGGCAGAATCGCATGCTCGACGCCCATACGGCCGACGTCAAAGAAGTTCTCGACGTCGTACTTGTCGGCAAAACCGCGCACCCGCTTGACCTGCTCGGCCGCCTTGATGTCCTTGTTCGGGGTGAAATGGTCCATCACCAGCGCCACCCGGCTTTTGTCGAACACCCCGCAGGCACCGCAGCGCTCAAACTCGTTGATCGCCACCGGCGAGGTGATGTCGTTGCCGAGGCACAGATCGAGCTTCGCCTCGATCAGCTGCCCCGCCTTCACCTCCGGCAGGCCGGCGTGCGCCGCCAGGATCTTTTGTGTCATGGTCATACCCATTCTTCTGTTTCCTCCTTGTCACTGATGAGTTTATAGGCAATGGAATCGCTCAGCGCCACCCAGCTCGCCTCGATGACGTCGTTGCTGACACCCACTGTTGTCCATTCCTTTTCCCCGTCCGCCGAGGTAATCAGCACGCGGGTTTTGGCCGCGGTGGCCTGGCGGGAATCCATCACCCGCACCTTATAGTCCACCAGCCGCACATCCGCCAGGGTCGGATAAAAGCCCGCCAGCGCGGTGCGCAGCGCGATATCCAGCGCGTTAACCGGGCCGTTGCCCTCGCCCGCGGCAATCTGGTACTGCTCCCCAACCTTCACCTTGAGCACCGCCATGGCGCTCTGGCCTTCGGCATGCGGATTTTCCCCGGTAATACGATAATACACCAATTCAAAGAATTTGGGAATACTTCCGGTCACCTGCCGCACAAGAAGCTCAAAGCTGCCGTCCGCTCCCTCGTACTGATAGCCCTCGAGCTCCATCTGCTTGAGGCGCTCCGCAATCTGCCCGAGTTCCGGGGACTCACGGGTCACCCGCGGGCAGTAACGGCGGATTTTTTCCAAAATCGCGGTGCGACCGCTGATCTCGCTCATCAGGAAGCGCCGTTCATTCCCCACGGTTTCCGGGGCGATATGTTCAAAGGTGGCGGAGTTTTTCAGCACCCCGTCGGCATGCATGCCGGCCTTATGCGCGAACGCGCTTGCCCCGACATACGGCTCGCCCTTGGCCAGGCGCACATTCGCAATCTCCGCAATGCTGCGGGCGGTGCGGGTCAGCCGCACCATATTTTCCGGCGGGATACAGACGTAATCGCGCTTGACCTGCAGATTCGGCAGGATGGTCGACAGGTTCGCGTTGCCGCTGCGCTCGCCGAAACCGAGGTAGGTGCCCTGCACATGGGCAGCCCCCGCCTCCACCGCCATCACCGAGTTGGCCACCGCCATCCCGGCGTCGTTATGCGCATGGATGCCGACCACCACCGACGGGAACCGTTCCACAACGGTGCGGGTGATGGCATACACCTCCTGCGGGAAGCTGCCGCCATTGGTGTCGCACAAGGCGAGCACATCCGCGCCCGCCTGCACGGCATGCTCCAGTGCGGTCAACGCAAATGCCGCGTTTGCTTTATAGCCGTCGAAAAAGTGCTCCGCATCAAAGATCACCCGTTTGCCGCGGCGTTTGAAAAACGCCACCGTATCGGCGATCATCGCGAAATTTTCCTCTTCGGTGGTCTTGAGAATATCCCGCACATGCAGATCCCAGCATTTGCCGAACAGCGAAACCGCAGCAGTGTCCGCTGTCAGCAGCGCCTGCACATTGGCATCCTCCTCCACCGCGATATTCTTGCGTCGGGTGGAACCAAAAGCGACCAGCTGCGTATGCTGCAGGTTCAGCGCCGCCGCCCGGCGGAAAAATTCCAGGTCCTTCGGGTTGGAGCCGGGATTCCCCGCCTCCACATAAGGTATCCCAAGGCGGTCGAGCCGCTTAGTGATTGCCAGCTTATCCTCCACCGAGAAGGAAATCCCCTCCCCCTGTGCGCCGTCGCGCAGGGTGGAATCGAGGATCTCCACCCGTTTGGTTGTCTGTTCCATCATGCCTCCCCCTTCCGGCCGTATTCAGGCGTGGATGGTTTCGTCGCCGCGCTCGAGCGCGGCAATGCCGGTGCGCGCCATCTCGACGATGCCAAACCGCTCCATCCGCCCGACAAAGCGATCCACCTCTTCGGTCTGGCCGGTGATTTCGATAGTCATGGTTTCTTCCCCGATATCCAGCACGCGGCTGCCGTAGCGCTGTGCCGTCTTGAGCACGGTGTTGCGCTCCTCCGGCTCCGCCTTCACCTTCACCAGCAGCAGCTCGCTGTTCGAGCATTCCTCTGGCTCGAGCCGCTTGACCTTCACGATATCCTCGAGCTTGAGCAGCTGGCGGATGATCTGGGTGAAGGTCGCCTCATCGCCGGTTACCACCAGCGTCAGGCGGGAAAACTCCGCAGTTTCGGTGCTGCAGGCCACGATGGAATCAATGTTGAAGCCGCGGCGGGAAAACAGCCCCGCCACCCGCAGCAGCACCCCCGGATGGTTCACGGCGAGAACCGAAAATACCACTTTATCCTCCTGCATCGCGTCCATCCTCCTTACATTTCCTCAATGATGTCGTCCACCGTGCCGCCGGGCGGGATCATCGGCAGTACATTGGCGTCCGGCGAGATCCGGCAGTCCACCAGCACCGGGCCGCCGTTGGCCAGCGCCGCACGCAGCACCGGCTCCACATCGGCGTTTTTCTCGATGCGCATGCCGGTGCAGCCGAAGGCCTCCGCCAGCTTGACAAAATCGGTGCGCCGGTGCGGGTCGGTCGCGGAAAAGCGGCTGCCGTAAAACACCTTCTGCCACTGCCGCACCATGCCGAGCACCTGGTTATTCATCACCAGCACCACGATCGGCAGCTGGTAAGACGCCATCGTGGTCAGCTCGTTGAGATTCATATGGAAGCTGCCGTCGCCCGACACCAGCACCACCCGCCGACCCGGGCAGCCGAACTGCGCCCCGATGGCCGCGCCCATGCCGTAACCCATCGTGCCAAGCCCGCCCGAGGTGAGCAGGGTGCGCGGATGCCGCAGCTCAAAATGCTGCGCCACCCACATCTGATGCTGGCCGACGTCGGTGGCGATGATGGCGTCGTCCTCGGTCAGTGCCCGCAGGGTATGCAGAACAGCCAGCGGATCCGGCCGCGCATCGGGATCGGACATATCCGCCCGGAAGGTGCGCCGCAGCGCCGTCAGCTTCTCCACCCATCCGGCATGCTGTGCCGGGACGGTATCGGCGGTCAGGCGGCTGAGCACCGCTTTCAGGTCGCCTGCCACCCGTACCGCGGCAGCGACGTTTTTATCAAATTCCGCATGGTCAATATCAATATGCACCACCTGCGCATGCGGGGCAAAGCCGGTGCGGCTGCCCGCCACCCGGTCGGAAAAACGCGCGCCGCACACCAGCAGCAGATCGCATTCCCGGGCCGCACGGTTGGCCGCGAGGGTGCCGTGCATCCCCACCATGCCGAGCCACAGCCGATGATCCGCCGGAAAACCGCCGAGTCCCATCATGGAGGCGCATACCGGGATGTCCTGCTTTTCCGCCAGCTGCAGCAGCGGCTCTTCCGCACCGGACGACAACACGCCGCCGCCGAAATAGATCAGCGGGCGCCGGCTTTCTGCGAGAAGCTCCAGCGTCCGGGCAATGCGGTCCTCCTTGGGCGCCGGCGTCGGCCGCGGGCCGGCACAGGGCTTCGGCTGATAATCGGTCACCGCGCCGGTGACATCCTTGGGGATATCGATCAGCACCGGGCCGGGCCGCCCGCTCGCCGCGATGCGGAACGCCTCCCGCACCGTGTCCGCGAGATCCTCCACCCGCTTGACGATATAGTTATGCTTGGTCACCGGCATGGTGATCCCGGTGATATCCACCTCCTGGAAGGAGTCGCGGCCGAGCAGCGGCACTGCCACGTTGCCGGTGATTGCCACAACCGGCACCGAGTCCATATACGCCGTGGCTATGCCGGTGACAAGATTTGTCGCGCCGGGACCCGAGGTGGCGATACATACACCCACCTTTCCGGTCGCGCGGGCATAGCCGTCCGCCGCATGCGATGCGCCCTGCTCATGCGCGGTCAGCACATGCCGGATCCGGTCGCTGTATTTATACAGCGCATCGTAAATATTGAGCACCGCGCCGCCGGGATAGCCAAACACCGTATCGACGCCCTGCTCCAGCAGACATTCCACCAGGATATCTGAACCATTCATCTGCATTGCAAAACCATTCCTTTCCTGCGGCAAAAGCCTTTTCCGCCCTGCCCGTTTCTCTGTGGTTACCGCAGCACCGCGCCGCTCCGGCGCCGGGATAACAAAAAGCCTTCGTCTCCTCACTCAAAGAGACGAAGGCATATCCTCCGCGGTACCACTCTTGTTGCTCCTGCCGAGCCGCTCTGCGCATCGGGCCAAAGGGCCGAATGCCGTTCTCTGTAACGGGAGAAGCCCGTTCGCACCTACCGCCCCGGAGGGAATCAGCGGACAGCTCAGGAGGTGATTTTTCCCCTGCGCGCCCCGCTGCCTCGCACCAGCCGGCAGTTCTCTGAAGAAGCGGCGCAACGTACTTGTCCTCCGTCGTTGCTTTTTAAACCGATATTGCTTTTAATATACACCAGGTGAGGAGGAATTGTCAACTCTTTTTTTACAAAAATCGCCCCGGCGGAGGGGGATCCTCCGCCGGGGAACAATTCAGGGGATGCAAAACCGCTTTTCCTTCGTATGCTCAAATGCCCTCGCCCTTAAATTCCCTTGAGGCCAGCAGCTGGCCATCCATAGTCCAATACTCCACGACAAGGGATTCCGCCTCCGGCACCACAATTTGTATTGATGTGAACGACTGGATAAAGGTGTCCGCCACCGCATCCAGGAACTCTTCCTGAGCAACTTTCGCGTCGGAAAATTCCCCGACATCGGTGATATAGCGATAGCGGTAAACCAGGGAGCTCCCCTCCGCCAGCACTTCCAGTTCCATGCCGTTTTCCCGCAGCTCATCCTGCTGCTGGTTGATCTGCTCCTGCAGAGCGGACGCATATTGCTCCAGGGACATCGCCGGCTCCTCCGTGCTGGTCCAGCCGGGATCGTCCCAGGGGTCGTCATAACCCGACGAACCCGTCGATTCGGTGCCAACGCCCCCGTTTTCGATGGCCTCCTCCAGCATCTCAGCCGTCAGGCCGGCCTTTTCCAGCAGAGCCGCCAGTTCGGCATCCTCCTTCATCAGCTTCTGCAGATGCTTCAGCAAACCAAGTCCGTACTCCTCCGACAGCGCCGCCGATGCGCGCTGCCGTTGAGACACAGAACCGTTTATGTCAAAAATAATCGCGTTGTCATCACCGACCTCGGGCAATGTGACCTCTGCCTGCTCCGATGCGGAGGAATCTTCGGCCAGCGTGATGGTTCCAATCCCCTTCAGGTTCAGCGTCAGCTGCTCATGGCGGGTATCCCCCTCCACGTCGCTGGTCAGCACAAGGGTAGAGTCCCACAAATCCGGGAACGGCGTATCCTGTATACCGGAAGCTGTCGCCAGATAGTCCTCCGGATCATATATCGAGACGGTAAACGTGCCGGTCATGACCTCTCTGCCCTGATAGGTTTTCTCGGCATAGTTTTCATATGCCAGCTCAAAACCGAAGACCTGGCCGTCCCCTTCGATACGGAGCAGCCCCTCCCCGGCCGTTTTGCTGGTAGGAATCAGAGAAGCGCGGATCAGCTCCTCATCATCCGCCGTCAGCGATGCCGCAAGAGCCCCCTTCTGTTCGCCGCTGCTCGGCATCGCCAGCCGCAGCGCCACACTGCCGGCTCCTTTTTCTTCCGGCTTGATCACATATTCCCGCGCCACCATACGGTTGCCGCGATCCATGTACACGCTGATCTCCACACTGCGCAGGACGTCCGTCAGCCTATCGATTTCATCGATCAGCTCGTCGCATGCGTCACGGAAAAAATCCTCCTCCAGCGTTATCCCTGCAGTCCCCTGTCCGTTCAGCCAGTCGATATAGCTCAGCGCCACATCGGTGATATACGTCCGCAGGTATTCGTCGTCGCGGACCGCCTTGACTGCCGCCTTGAGGGCACGTACTGTCAGCTTGCCGTCAAGCTCAAGGGTGGTTTTGTCCGCCTTGACCAGAACATCGCCGATCTCCAGCTCCTGGTTCTTCTCGGTGGATGCCTCGGCCTCCTGCAAAACCTCCACATAGGCGGCAATGACCTTTTTCAGGCTGGCCCTGAGCTGTTTCTCGTCCGGCGCCGTCAGCTCAAACGTACCGCCCTGCGGCATGCCATCCAAAACAACGTACTTCTCCGAAAGCTCCGGTATACAAAAGATGACCCGGCCATCACCCTGCCAGAGCTGCGCACTCAGGAGCGGGTTATCCCCCTTTTGGGCTTTCAGCTCCATCGTGGACTTACCGCCCTGATAGGCCGCGGAAGCCGAATAGGACAGTCCATTGATATAGGCGAGCAACGGATCAACGGCTTCAAGGACTTCTTCGCCGTACTCGCTGCGGATCAGCTCACGCAGCGAGTCATCCATTTCCCCCTGCATCTGAAAGGTACTCGTAGCTTTACCGCCCCGATTGACCAGTGCGGTCAGCCCGCTCAGCGTCTCGCCGCCGTTTTCCGCCAGGGAATCCAGCAGCCTTTCTTCAATGCCGATCGCATAACGCTTATCTCCAAGCAGGGTGCGGGTGATGTCCCGGGCGAAAAACTTCGTTCCCACCAATGCTCCCGCCGCCACAACAACCACCGCAGCCGCAACCGCGATCACCGCCCGCAGCGGATGCCGCTTTTTCTTCTTTACCGGGGGTTCCGCGGCAACCGGCACACCGCCGAGATAAGCTTCGCCGCCCTGCGGCATCCCGAACTGCTGCGGTACAGGGGCCGCAGCATACTGAGGCGGCACTTCCTCCGAAGCCGCCGCTACCGGCGGGTAACCGTACGGCTGCGCGGGTGCCGGTGGCTGCGCCACCGCTTCCTGCACCGCCGGTGCCGGCAGTTCTCTGCCGCAGCCCGGACAAAACCGCACATCGTCCGCCACGGCTCTTCCACAATATGGACAATTGACCATGCTGTTTACCTCCTTTGATTATCCCCTAAACGCATAATACCATAGTCCTGGCCAAAAGTCCACAAGAGCGTGAGGTTTTCACAAAAAAGTGCCGGCATTCCGCAGAATGCCGGCACTTTTATTCAGCCTATGATCTGATCCTTATGATAATTCGGCACATAACCGTTGCCCACCGGGTCGACCGCGACGCCGTTTTCCCACACCTCAAAATGCAGGTGCGGGCCGAAAGCATCGCCGGTATCGCCGGCGCGGGCAATCACCGTCTCGCCGCCGATCACCGCCTGCCCGGCGCTCACCAGGATTTCCGAGCAGTGCGCATACAGTGTGGTAATCTTCACACCGTTTTCATCGTAGCCGTGATCAATCACCACATAATAGCCGAATCCACTTGTATTGGCATAGTTGATGGCGGATATTACCACGCCGTCGGCCGCCGCATAGATCGGTTTGCCGTAAACCGGCACAAAGCCCTCCGAAATATCGATCCCCTTATGGAAACTGTGGCCGCCCAGATAACGGGTGCCGAAAGGCGACGCGATATTTTTCACCGCCGGCACCGGCCAGTACATTTTGCCGAATTTCCCGTCATACTGGCTGTTGTTGATCTCCTGGCGAATCTGTTCCGCCGCGCGTTCAAGCCGTTCCTGCGATTCCCTCGTCTGGGCGATCCGGGTCTGCAGGTCCGACTCCTCCCGCTCAATCTGCCGGCAAAGCAGCTCAATCTCCGCCGCATTGGCTTCCGCCTCATCATACAGCGGCTGAAGCGCCGCCTTATCCCCATCCAGCGATGCGCGTTCTTGTTCCAGCACGGCCCGTTCCTGCTGGATCCCCTGTACCTCTGCCTCCACCTCGTCCATCAGCGCCTTATCCTGCTCGGAAATACGCTCCATCATCTTGGCCTTGATGAGATAATCGGCATAGCTTTCGGTATTGAACAGCATCTGAAAGGCCGACAGGTTGCCGGTCTTGGAAATTGCCCGCAGCCTGT
The DNA here is from genome assembly GCA_900553255.1 of uncultured Oscillospiraceae bacterium. Classification (GTDB taxonomy): domain Bacteria; phylum Bacillota; class Clostridia; order Oscillospirales; family Acutalibacteraceae; genus UMGS1591. The sequence goes on from USCI01000004.1 coordinate 41,693, forward strand.
CTTTGAGCAGCTCCTTCCGGTCGGCGATATCCGCTTCCCGCTCGGCAATACGTTCCTCGCGTTGTGCAATCGCCTCCGTTTTGTCCGCAATCTGTCCGTTAAGATCATCCATCTGCCGCTGCAGAACCTGATAGGTCTGCCGGGCAACCTCCGCCTTCTCCTTCTGCACGCTCAGGCGCGCCTGTGCATCCGCCAAATCGCTGTTCATCGCATCGAGCTGGCCCTGCAGCTGCTGCGACTGGCTGCGCAGGCTGTCGAGCTGCTCTTCCAGCGAGCCGTCCGCCGCGCCCGCCGGCAGCGGCATCATGCCGAACGTCAGGGCAAACAGCAGCAAAAACACGGATGCAGCCGACAGAAAGCGGACACCCGTCCCCTTATGCTTACGCACGAAACGACAGCACACGAACAACGCCCCCTCTCACCGCTTATTCTGCCGGCGTTTCGGTCGGTTCGGTCTCTCCGGCAGTGGTTTCCCCTTCGGGTGCCGTGGTTTCTTCCGTCTCCGGCAACGTAGTGGTCGGCGGCGTAACCATGCCGCCGGACAGAACTGCCGTCAGGGCCTCCTGCAGCTGCGTATCCTCTTCATCGGTCAGCAGCCCCAGTCTTTCCTCCTGCTCCGGCGTCAGCAGGACCTCTTTATTCGGGGTAATGCCAACCCCTTCAATTTCGCCGCCCTTTTTCAGCACAAGCGAGGCCACCGAAAGACGGATCGCCGCACCGTCGGTGGCAATCGTATAATAGTCCTGTACCAAACCGTGCCCGGCTGTGGTGCTGCCGATCACCGTCGTCAGCGCATGCTCCTGCAAAACACCGGCAAACAGCTCCGCACCGTCGGATGTCCGGCTGTTGACCAGCGTGGCCGAAGGCTTGCTCATCTGATAGGTATCCTCCGCCATCATTTCGGTGGTCTGAGAGGTGCCGTCGGTCTGCTGCTCGGTGATCTTCGCGTAGCTGCCGCGGGGCATCAGATAGGCCACCACCTCCTGCGCGGCAGACAGCACGCCATCCGCGGTGTTGCGCAGGTCGAACACAAAGCCGGTGGCTCCCTCGCTGTCAAGCTGATTATATACCGTTTTGAACTGCGCCGGCGTAGTCTCGGTAAATGCCGTAATGCGGATGACGGCGACACTGCCGACCATCCGGCCTTCCACCGTCACCACGTCGAAGCTTGCGCTGGTCAGGTCCACCGAAAGCTCGCTGTCGCCGCGCCGGAGCCCAATGAGCACCTTGTCCCCGGATGTGGTTACCCCCAGCTTTTCCGCCACCGTGTCGTAGGTGTCGGCCGTTACCTCCGTACCGTCGAGGGAAACCACGATATCCCCTTTCTGGACACCCGCCGAAGCGGCCGGCGACTGCTTGCTGACCTCCGTAATCTGCGGCATGCCGTCCTCGGTCTTGGACAGCTCGATGCCGTAGCCGGTCAGCTTACCCGAACGTGTCTGCTGCACCGCCTTATACTCACTGGCCGAAAGATAGGCGGCGTACGGGTCGCCGATGCCGTCCACATAGCCCTGCGCCAGCGCAGTGCGCAGTTTCTCCTCGTCGATGGTGCCCAGATAATGCGGCCGGACGGCCGTATCGATCTCGGTCACATACTGGTACATGGCACGGCGCTGGGTAACATCGTTGACCGAAGAGTTGAAGATACGCATCGCCACCACCATGGTCACCGATATGGTCAGCGCAATCGAGATGATCATCAGCGCAATTGTTGCACCGATGGAAATCTTTTTATTCATGCTACCTATTCCTTTCACCGAAAACGCTCCGGATAAACATGCGCCTATCCGGCAAAACGGCGCCCCATACGGGTGCGCCGTGTTCCGCCGGATATGAATCAGCCGACAATGACCCCATTGCGGTAGTTCGGGATATAGCCATTGGCCACCGGGTCCACCTGATCGAGGACGCCGCCTTCCATCACTTCAAAATGCAGGTGCGGACCGGTTACGTCGCCGGTGTCTCCCACCTTGCCGATAATGGTCTCGCCGCCCTTGACCACCTGTCCCGGAGAGACCAGAACCTGTGAGCAATGGGCATACCGGGTGGATATACGCACGCCGTTTTCATCATAACCATGGTCGATCACCACATGCAGACCGAAGCCGCCGCCCCAACCGGAGGTTACGGTATACAGCACCACGCCGTCGGCCGCTGCATAAATCGACTGCCCGTAAACCGGCACAGCCCCTTCGGAAATATCAATGCCCTTATGCAAACTGCCCCAGCGATAGCCAAAGCCGGAAGAAATATTCTTAACCGCCGGCACCGGCCAGTACATTTTGGTGTATGTGCCGGTATAATTACTCTGATCCAGCAGTTCCTGCACCTTAGCGGCTTCTGCGTCCAGCGCCTCCTGCTTCCGCTTCGCGTCCGCTACCTTTTCCGCAATCGTCATCTCGTCGCGCTCGATTTCCTTGCATACCTGCTCGAGCTTTCTGGCGTTTTCCTCCGCTTCCTGACGGAGCGGTTCCAGCGCTGCCCTGTCACTGTCCAGCGACTGCCTGTCCGCTTCCAGCTCCGCGCGCTCCTGCTGGATTCCCTCGACCTCCACCTCCAGCTCGTCCATCAGCGCCTTATCCTGCTCCGACGAACGCTCCATCATCTTGGCCTTGATCAGGTAATCCGCATAGCTTTCGGTATTGAACAGCATCTGGAACGCCGTCAGGTTGCCGCTCTTGGAGATCGCCTGCAGCCGCTTCTTCAGCAGCTCCTTCCGGTCGGCGATATCCGCCTCCCGGTCGGCAATTTCCTGCTCCTTCGCGGCAATTGCTTCTTCTTTCTCGGCAATCTGCGCATTCAGCTGGTCCATTTGCTGCGTGAGCGTCTGATACAGCTGCCTGGCGTTATCCGCCTGCTTTTTTTGCAGTTCCAGCCGCTCCTGCGCGGCATCCAGATCGCCGGACAGAGCATTGATTTCCTGCTGCAGCTGGTCGGACTGGTTGCGCAGGTCATTGAGCTGATCCTCCAGCGCATCGGTATCCGCCGCACGCACCCGCATCTGCGAGAAGCCGGCCGGCATCGCCGTCAGCAGCACCAGCGCGGACACAAACGCCACACTGCGCAGCAAGGTTCGTTTACAGGTCTTTTTGCAGCTTTTCGTCATCAATGCCGCCTCCCGTTTTTAAGATATTTCCGCTTCTTTTAGGTATTTCCGCATGGAAATCGCACTGCCGAGCATACCGACCAGCATGCCGCCGCACAGGAACGCCAAAAGCAGCTGCCACCACATCGAGGCAAACGGCACCGTTCCCACCTGCAGCGCGCCGGTCATGCTTTCCATCAGGAAATCGCCCAGCTTATCGTAAATGACGTACAGCAGTCCATAGGATATCCCGCCGGCCACCAGGCCGAGCACCATACCTTCAATGACGAACGGCATGCGCACAAAGGAATTTGTCGCGCCAACCGCCTTCATGATGGAAATTTCCAGCCGACGGCTGTACACCGTCAGCTTGATGGTATTGGCGATAATAAACAGGGATACCAGCAGCAGCATGCCGATGATCCAGCCGCCCGCAATCAGCACGATATGCCGCACCTTGAGCAGCATCTCCGCGATCCCGCCGTCCTGCTCCACCGAATCCACATGCTCGATTGCCTCGAGCTGGGTCACCGTTTCATCAAACAGGCTCAGATCCTTAAAGGTGACCACAAAGGAATCCAGGAAAGGGTTATCCCCGTTCTTATACTCCTCAAACAGCGCCTCCGGCAGGCTGTCGCCGTATTTCTCCAGCGACTCCTCCTTGGTGATCAGTTCCACGCTTTCCACGTTGCTCAGGCTGCGGATTTTTTCCCCGAGTGCTGCCACCTGCTCATCATCGCAGGATTCTTCTGCAAAAACCGCCACTACGTTCTGCCCGTTCATCCAGTCAAACATGTGGTCGATATTTTTGAACACCAGATACGCGCCGCCGGTCAGCAGCAGGCAGGAGACCAGCACGCCGACCGACGCGAGCGCCATAAACCGGTTCTGCCAGATGCTGCGGAAACCCTCGCGGGTCAGGTACCGCACACTACTCAATTTCATAGCCGTACCCCTCCCCTTCATAGCTGCCTCTGGGAGGCGTATCCGAAACCACGCATCCGCCGCGGATTTCGATCACCCGGCGGTCAAACTGCTGCACGAGATCATGCTCATGGGTCACCATCAGGATGGTGGTGCCCCGGCGGTTGATCTCGCTGAGCAGCTCCACAATCTCAAACGACAGTTCCGGGTCGATGTTTCCCGTCGGCTCATCCGCCACAATCAGTGCCGGATTGTTCACCAGCGCCCGGGCCAGGCCCACACGCTGCTGCTCGCCGCCGGACAGCTGGATCGGGAAGCTGCGCGCCTTATTCTGCAGCCCGACCAGTCCGAGAATATACGGCACCCGCTTGCGCACATCGCGCTGAGACGCCCCGATTACCCGCATGGCAAACGCCACGTTATCGTATACCGTCATGGTGTTGATCAGCCGGAAATCCTGAAACACGATCCCCATCGTGCGGCGCAGATAGGGGATTTCCCGCTTTTTCAGCTTACTCAGCTTATACCCATTGACAATCACTTCTCCGGCACTGGGAACCTCCTCACGCATAATCAGCTTGAGAAAGGTGCTCTTTCCCGCGCCGGAAGCGCCCACGATAAAAACAAATTCCCCTTTATCAATGTGGATATTGACATCCTTTAATGCCTTGACACCGGTCCCATAGGTCTTATGTACCCCTTTGAATTCGATCAAAAGGCCACCTCCCCTTCTGCTCAAGCGGCGGGCCTTGCCCAACCTCGTTTTACCGTACGGCACCGGCAGCCCTCCGGTATCTGCCATACGGCCACGTACATCTTTTCCTGCCCTCCTTTTCTGCCGGTCAGGCGACAGGGAAAACCGCACCAGCCCCACCGGGAAGCAATGTCCCCGGCCGTCTGCAAGCAATGTTTTTCTCTTCGCCGATCGCATATTCTGCCGCTTGCCGCGGCTCTATTTTTTTCCGCCCGTCAGGCGGCCAATACGCAAAACCGAACCGGACAGCAGCCCACTGTCCGGCGAAGAGGGAGCTTGTCCCAACTTCCATCCGGGCACCCGCACAGCGTGCGCCCCTCGCCTCCTCCACTATGGGGGGAAGATTACAGATATTTCCAAAGTTAGCCGTTAATAAAAGCTATGCCCTCCCGGCCGACAGACCGAGAAGGCCGATAAAAGAGCTGTGCGCCGGCCGGCATCCAGCAGGCCGGCGCACAGCGAAATGCGACACACAACCGGATGGGCAAAGACCCAACAGTGTCTCCTATCCCACCCTATGATTTAATATTTAATCGGATTGGCCATCAGGTACTTTTTGACCATCAGCGCCACCTTAAACACAATGGCGTCATCAAATTCGCGCAGATCCAGGCCGGTCAGGCGCTTGATCTTCTCGAGGCGGTACACCAGCGTATTGCGGTGCACGAACAGCTTGCGCGAGGTTTCCGACACGTTCAGGTTATTCTCAAAGAACCGCTGGATAGTAAAGAGGGTCTCCTGATCCAGCGAGTCGATCGAGCCTTTTTTGAACACTTCCTTCAGGAACATCTCGCAGAGGGTTGTCGGCAGCTGATAAATCAGCCGGGCGATTCCCAGATTGTCGTAGCTGACAATGGTCTTTTCGGTGTCGAACACCTTGCCGACCTCCAGCGCCACCTGCGCCTCCTTGAAGGAGCGCGCAAGATCCTTGATCCCCTCCACGGCGGTGCCGATGCCTACGGTAGCCTGGGTGTAGAACTCACTGCTCAGCGTATCCACAATGGAACGGGCCAGCTTTTCCAGATCGTGCGAATCGATGCCGGCGCGGATTTCCTTGACCAGAGCGATGTCGGTTTCGTTGATGTTGATGACAAAATCCTTGCTCTTGTCCGGGAAAAGGTTCTGCACCACGTCATACGCCGAAATGTCGGTGCGCGCCGCGATCCGGATCAACAGCACCGCACGGCAGACGTCGTTGTTGAAGCGCAGCTCGCGTGCCTTGAGATAAATGTCGCCCGGCAGGATATTATCGAGGATGACATTTTTGACAAAGTTGCCGCGGTCGTATTTCTCGTCGTAATACTGCTTGATGCTCGAAAGCGAAACCGCCAGCAGAGCGGCAAACTTACCCGCTTCCTCATCGGTTCCCTCGACAAACAGGATATTCTCCGCACGCGGACGGGACCCAAACGGCTTGTAGGTATAGCCATCCTTCACAAAGGCCTCCTGCAAGGAAAAGGATTCGGCAGTAACCGAATCAGAGACCTCACCGATCCGTCCCAAATCGCTGCAGGCGATAACGGACATGGTCTCATCGATAACGCCTATCGTGCGGTCGATCGCCTCCCGCATCTGATGAACGACGCCCTGAAATAGTCTGTTAGACATACCTTACTACCCCTTCTTCTTGCATATTCTGAAATTCCATACCTTATTACGACAACCGGAACGCCGCGCCCCGTTCACAGTACCTTGTGCAAAAAACTGCACAAAAGGCGCTATACCCCTAGTTATAACAAGTATATAGAGTATTGTACACAATTACTTGATTTTTTTCAAGTAAAAAAAGCCGGGTTTCGCAAAATTCCGCCGACGGAAATGACAATTTTACAAATTCGTCATAATCTCGCCCTGAAATCGACCATTTTCCCCGTATTTTCACCATTATGGCGAAAGTCAGCCGGCGCCGTTTTCCCAACGTGCACAAGGGAGACCGCGGTGGGAGGCACAAAAAAGACCCGCTGGTCTGTACAAAGCCCGCCCGATATACCGCTTTCACCAAAAAGCAGCCGGCACCAAAACGGTGCCGGCTGCACATAGCCGATGACAATCAGTTGCAGATGGTCTTCTCGGTCTCCGGATCAAACAGGTGGATCTTGCTGTTCTCCAGCGCGATCTCAACATTATCGCCGGGACGGGCGGTGGAGGTCGGCTCAACACGCGCCGTAAAGTTGAAGCCCTCCACGTTCAGATACAGGAAGGTCTCGGCACCCATCAGCTCGGTGACTTCCACGTCGGCCTTGACGATGCAATCCTTGAAGGATTCCAGATAACGCGCCTCATCGTGCACATCTTCCGGACGGATTCCCATCATAACCGGCTTGTCGACATACTCCTCAAGGGCACCCTTGGCATTCTTCTCCGCCGGCAGCGGGATACGATACTTCACGCCGCGGGTGGTCTTGGTGTCCTCCGAGCCGAATTCCACATAGAAGGTATCGCCTTCCTTGAGCAGCTTGGACTCGATGAAGTTCATCTGCGGGCTGCCGATGAAGCCGGCCACGAACATATTGCAGGGCATATCATACAGATGCTGCGGGGTATCGACCTGCTGGATGAAGCCATCCTTCATGACGACGATGCGGTCGGCCATGGTCATAGCTTCGGTCTGGTCGTGGGTAACGTAAATAAAGGTGGTGCCCAGTCTCTTATGCAGCTTGGAAAGCTCGGTTCTCATCTGCGCACGCAGCTTAGCATCCAGGTTGGACAGCGGTTCGTCGAGCAGGAAGACCTTCGGCTCACGCACGATGGCACGGCCAAGGGCAACACGCTGACGCTGACCACCGGACAGCGCCTTCGGCTTCCGGTCGAGCAGGTGGGCGATATCCAGAATGCGGGCAGCCTCATCCACGCGGCGCTTGATCTCATCCTTCGGGGTCTTGCGCAGCTTCAGGCCGAACGCCATATTCTCAAAAACGGTCATATGCGGATACAGCGCGTAGTTCTGGAACACCATCGCGATATCGCGATCCTTCGGCGCCACGTCGTTGACCAGCTTATCGCCGATATACAGTTCACCCTCGGAGATTTCTTCCAGGCCGGCGATCATACGAAGGGTCGTCGATTTACCGCAGCCGGAAGGACCAACCAGAACAAGGAATTCCTTGTCTTTGATTTCCAGATTAAAATCGGAAACCGCAACAACGCCGCCGGGATACTTTTTGTAAATGTTCTTCAGAGACAAGCTTGCCATATCCAAACCTCCCAAATATTGACACACAGACGAAAATAGAGCCTATTGCACGTTAATACTATAACAGATTTTGCCCGGGATAACCATCCTTGATATCCACAAACTTTTTTGCGCAAGTTTATCTAATTTGCTCACGTGCAAAATAAACAATTTTTTTGCGCCTCAGCGGAACACCAAAGCGGTTTCCCCGTCCTGCAGCAGGCGGCATTCCCCCTCTTTCAAGTTCTCGTCCAGTTCAAGCGAACCCATGCTCACCCGCTTCAACCACAACACCTTGCGGTCAAGCGCACCGAACATCCGCTTGATCTGGTGATACTTGCCTTCGCAGATGCTGACCTCCACCAAAGGCTGATCTCCGTCGCGCAGAATTTGTAACTTTGCCGGCAGGCAGCGGGTTCCGTCGCTGAGGCTTGTCCCCTGCGCGAACCGCTGCACATGCTCCGCAGTCACCGGCGCGTCGATGACTGCCTGGTACCGTTTATAAATCGCCCGCGCGGGCGAGAGCAGACGATGGGCATAATCCCCGTCATCGGTAATCAGCACCAACCCCACCGTATCCTTATCCAGCCGGCCGGCCGGAAACAGGCCGCGGCGTTTCAGTTCGGGCGGAAGCAGGTCGATCACCGTGGGGACCTTCGGATCGCGGGATACACAGAGGATGCCGGGGGGCTTATGCAGCATGATATAGACATGCTTCTGATACCGGAGCGGCCTGCCGTCCACGGCAATTTCCGCCTTCTCCGCCTCCACTTTTTCCGCCGGCGACCGGCAGAGCGAGCCGTTCACCGTCACCCTGCCGCTGCGGATCAGGCGCTGCACCTCACTGCGGCTGCCGACGCCCTGCGACGCCAAAATCCTGTCCAGCCGCTCCATCGCTCCGCCTCCTGTGGTATACCGTCTGTCCTCAGTATACCACAGGAAAGCGGCCGCGGTCAACCGGTCATGGTCATCTCGGTCAGCCCATGCATGAAGCCGTCAAGCGCTGTGGAGGAAATGTCGCCGCCGACTATCTTATCCTTATATACATAGAGGTGCGCCCGCACTTCCTCTCCGCTGGGGTGATTGACCACCTCGTAGGTCCAGCACTTGACCCGCTTGCCGTGATACGGCTCCAGATCCATGCCGGCCGCCGCCTGGATCTCGTTATACTTCTGAAACACCTCGTCGAATTCGTCCGGGATCAGCACCTCGCGCACCTCCAGTGCCTGCGGCGTTACCTCGTAGCCGAGAGAACGCAGAAAGGCGATCCGCTCGGTATCGTCCGCAGCCGCCACTGGCCCCATCGTCTGCGCCGATGCGCCGCCGGAGGGCCACACCGCTATAACGATAATCACCGCTATAACCAGCAGCACGCACATCAGCGCCGCCAGCAATTGCTTTTTTGACGTCTTCACTGAGAAAACGAACATTCCGTACACCCCCGCACCAGTTTCATACTGTATGTCTATGAAGCGGCGGAGGGGAATATGTGTGCCGCACCGGCCGGCACGAAAAAAAGGCGTGGCCGGGCGCCGCACTGTCTGTGCCGCCAAAAAATCCGATGGAGAGGGCAATACGAGGTATTCGGCGGCGATTGCCGTAATTCCCAAAAAGAGCAGCGCGGCCCGATGGCTGCGCTGCTCTTTTCGTCCCGGCAATCCACTGCCGGGGTCAACCGCAAAAATCGCCGCGGAGTTCCCGCACAATCTCCACCATATTCTGGTAGCCCTCCACCGGGACGTAGTCCGGAATCGAGTTGCCGCTGCCGAAGGCAAAACCGCCGTGCCTGCTGCACTGACGGACGACATCCGTGATGTATTCCTTCATCTCCGCCCGGCTCAGCCGGCATACGGCATCGGTATCGATCCCGCCGAAATTGCCGATACGGTCGCCGTATTTTTCCACCCACACCGGGAACGGCGCAATGGCATCTTCGTTGGAATGCTTCGCATCGATTTTTACCTTGTCGATCAGATCGTCCATAATCTCAAATATGCAGCCGCACGAATGCAGGAGAAACGGCTTCTGCCAGGAATGGATGAGTTCCACCAGCCGCTGATACCACGGAAGGATAACCTGCCGGACATCCCCGGCCGGCAGCAGCGTATTCACCTTATACCCCAGGTCGTCACCAAAGCGGACCACACAGTAGATATCGCCGAACTCCCGGAGGAAGCGCTCCCATATCCGGCGGCTGACCTCGTAAACCCGGCGGAACAGGTCTTCATACAGCTGACGGTCGTCCACTGACAGGTAGCACAGCTGCATAAACCCGACAACATCCTGCACGCATTCGAAAATCCCGTTACCCACCCCGCCTATGGCCTTCATGCCGGCAGGCATCGTTTCGGCGAGCGCGCGGAAATACGGGGTATATTTCTGAAAATAGCGCACCTCCACCTCATCCCAGGGATAACGCTCAAAATCCGCCCGGTCACGGATCGCCGGCTCCTTATGCCCGCCGAGACACCCGCTGCCCGGCATCACTTCGCCGATGCAGCATTCAAACGATACGGTATCATACCCCAGCGTCTGAAAAAAGCGGCAGTACTGCCGGAAAAACTCCCGCCGATCCCGCTCATCCCCCTCGATGAGCGCAGCAAATTCCGTCTGCAGCACCTGCTCCATGATTTTCGGCGAAACCAGATGCTCATACAGCGGCAGCCGCTTCGGCTCCCGATTGGTCGCCGCCATGACGATATGGCGATAGTCCGGCACAAACGCTTGCATTCTCCACGCCCCCTGCACAAATTGCCGGGTCCGGCCAAAAGGCGGCGCCCCGGCTTTCCTTTTCATTATAGCGGGGCCGGGAGGGAAAAACGATTCAGTTTTTGTCCGGAGTTGAACGCTTTTTTACCTTTGGGGTATAGCCGCGCAGGCGCTTGAAGGTCCGGATAAAGGTCTGCTGGCTGGAAAAACCGCAGCGGCGGGCGACAATATAGGCGTAGTCCCCACCCTGCAGCAGCTGCTTCTCCGCTTCGCTGACCCGGATGTAATCGAGATACTGTTTAAAGCTCCGGCCGACGATTTTGCGAAAATAGCGGGAGGTGTAGGTATAGTTCAGATGCAGCATATCCGCGATCTGCCGCAGTGTAATTTCCTCATCATAGTGGCGCTCGATGTACTGCAGCACCGGCAGCAGTGCGTCGTACTGCTCGGTGGAGGCGTGCTCCGGCAGCACGATCATACGATGCCGGATACAGGCCGCAATCAGGCGGTAGACACCGCTGCGGACAACCAGCTCATACGCCGGCTTCTTTTCCGTGTATTCCCGGTTGATCCCTTCGAGGATCTCCCGAATCTCCGTCTGCTCATCCGCTTCCAGATGATAAACATTGTCGTTATTCAGAAAGGCAGAGATATAGCGGGAACCGGACAGCCTGTGGTAGGGCGAACTGATGACCGCCGGCATAAATTTGACCACCAGGATATCGGCGTCGCCGTTTTCGGGGCATACGACGGTATGGATGTCTCCGCAGCGGATGAGGATAAAATCCCCCGGCAGGATATCACAGGCTTTTTCCTCCGCAATGTATCTGGCCTGCCCCTGCAGCACATACAGGATTTCAAAGCAGTCGTGCCAGTGCGGGTTGGCCCTCATCGGGTCTTCGCGGTTGCGTCGGATAAACACCTCCACCGGAAACGTATCCTGTTCCGACAGAAGCCTTTCCTGCGTTGCCATACCGCCCGCCCTCCTTTCCTATCCTTCTTTAAAAAAGGCCGGGAAACACCTGCGAGGATGCTTCCCGGCTATTTTATGCGCGGACAAATTCCAGCGTATCGGTAAAATGCTTGACCTGCGCGATAAACCGCAGATACAGTTCCTCCCCCATACGGGTGTATGTCTCATCGCCCTTTTTCCCGCACAGCGAGGCAAACGTCTCACCGACCCGGCGCTCCACCTGCTTGCCGCCGCGCACATACATATAATAAAACGAAAAAGCCCCCGACTCCTGCAGGTCGTCATAAAACGCCGGCGCCGTGATGTGCAGGGTATTGTAAAATACGTTCTGCGCAGTCTGCGCCACCAGGTTGTTGGGCAGAAAGGCATCCAGCCCAACCTCCACCGCAAAGGCGAGGAGAATGCGCCGTTGGGTCAGCAGCGAACCGATCTCCTCGGCCGGCTGGCTGTCGCCGCCCTCGATGGCCGACACCTCATCCGCCATAATCGCCCCCAGCCGTCTCGCCCGGCTCAGATTACCGTTGGCCTTTTCCTGCTCAAGCAGACGGGCGACCGCTTCCGCACTTTCCCCCTGCGGTTCCAGGATATCGTCAAAATCGTCGCCGGCAATCTTCATGTCACTGTCGTCTTCGCGCCGCATGCAGACATCACCCTCCGTGTTTAGCCTTCACTGTCCGATTTTGAATTATGCATTTTCCCGCATTGCCTGGGTCACCGCCTGCGCCAGCTGGTCGGGACAGGATGTGTCCTTCAGCCCGCAGCGGATTCCCGCCAGCCGCTGCACCAGCTCCCGCGCCGGCATCCCTTCCGCCAGGCGGGCAAGCCCCTGGGTGTTGCCGTTGCAGCCGCCTTCAAAGCGGACGTTGCGGACAATGCCGTCTTCCAGATCAAATGTGATTTTCCGGGAGCAGACGCCCCGCGGATGAAACTGATGCGTCATACCGCATACCTCCTTTGGTAAAAAACGCCGTAGCCCGCCGGACATTTTTTATCCATTCACACGTTTTTCCGTTTGCGCGCTTCCTTGTAGGCCAGCAGCGCCTGCACACAGTCATCCCCGACCGAAACGCTGCCGATGGGCCGCGCCCGGCGGGAATACATGCCGTGGAAATCCGAACCGCCGGTCATCAGCAGCCCCTTTTCCGCGGCAAACTCCTGCAGCATCCGGCTGTCTTCCTCGGTGTGCGACGGATGCCAGACCTCGACGCCGTCGAGCCCCTTTTCGGCAAGCTCCTCGAGCAGATCCATATTGTTATACGGCACCGGATGCGCCAGCACCGCCACGCCGCCGGCCGAATGGATCAGCTCCAGCACCTCGCGGGTGTCCGGGTATTCGGTTTCCACCCGCGCCACGCCCTGCGCGGAAAACAGCTTGTCATACAGCTCCCCGTAAATCGAATCCGCGTATCCCGCGTCCATGAGCGCATGCATGATATGCTGCTTATAGATATTCGTGCTGCCGGTAGCGCAGCGCACGATCAAATCCGGGCTGATCGGATAGTAGCGCAACACCTTGCGTACCATTTCCATCGCCGATTTTTTCCGGTTTTCACTCGTACGCCGGCACAGTCCCTCCAGACGATCCGGCGTATCGCACAGATAGCACAGCAGATGCGCCTTTTTTCCGCGCTGGCTGTCTATGGTGGAAAACTCCACACCGTAAATCACCCGAAGCCCCTGGCGCCGCCCGATGATCACCGCACGGGTCGCCGCGGCCGTCGTATCGTGGTCGGTCACCGACAGAGTGGTTATTCCCCGCCTTTTCGCCGTAGCGATCAGCTCTTCAATTCCCATGGAGCCGTCGGAAATTTTGGTATGGCAATGAAGGTCGCTGGACACGTTGACACCCCCGAATAAGTTGACTGCACCGGCTGCTGCGCTGCCGACACAGAAGAAAAAAGCGCCTGACGGCGCTTTGCGTTCAGGACGCCCGCATCCCAAAGCACGCACCGGAATGCAGGAGAACGCTTTTTAAGCCAAACCCGGACAGATCACCGTCTGTGACCCCCGTAAATGAGTCACAGACTCTCTTTTATCATTATACACCTGGTTTTGAGGAAAGACAAGCCCCCCACCCGGAAAAACCCGTATTTCCGCCATTCCGCTAAGTTTCCACCGGCATTTACGCAGGGTAAACTGCGTTTTTCCACAGAAATCCCCTTTTCCTGCTGCACTGCAGACCGCAAATGATGGTTCAGAAATGCACGTTTTTGCCCCGGTCGTAGCCGGAACCTATGCCAGGCTGCCGACCGCAGCAACGACATATGCCCGGCCTATCCCCCGCTTGCGGTCGGGCCACACACAAAAAAGCAGCCAGCAACTCATTTCGAATTGCCGACCGCAGCAACGACATATGCCTGGCCTATCCCCCGCTTGCGGTCGGGCCATGTACAAAAAAGCAGCCGGCAACTCATTGCGAATTGCCGACCGCAGGTCTGGAGCGGCTTACGAGGCTCGAACTCGCTACCTCCACCTTGGCAAGGTGGCGCTCTACCAGATGAGCTAAAGCCGCAGGTGCCTTTTCAGCGCGTGATAAAGTATAGCATACGCCAAAGGCAGTGTCAAGAGGCTTTTCCGATTTTTTGCCGCCGCATTCCTTCGTCTGCCGACCCTTTACGCCGAACCGGGGCTTTTAAGTATCTCCACAACATCATCGCTGCCGCCCACCGAGGTATACCCCGCCTCTATACAGGCCTTGCGGTATTCCAGCGCATCCTTCCGGTAGCCCGGCCGCATGTCCAGCACCACATAGTCCGTATCCGGCTGCGGATGATAAAACGTTTCGTATATCTCCGCGCGCTGAGCCAGATGCGGCACCAGCATACAGGAGGCGGTCACCGACGCCTCCGGCGGAACCGTTTCCAGAATGGCGTCCATCTGCCTGTACAACGGACGGTTGTCCGCATAATTTGCCACCGTTCCCTCCAGCTCCGGGAGGACACCCACCGTAAAGGTCAGGCAGGCCGCCGCAGCGGAAAAAGCCAGCAGTCCCCGCCGCATAAGCGGGGCGAAATCCGCGAAATTCATAATCAGCAGGTACAGCAGGAACGCCGCCACACCAAAGCTGTACTGAAACCCGATATTATACTGGTACACATAGGTGGTCAACAGGACCGGCAATACCGACGCAAGCAAAAGGAAACGGCCGTGCCGGCGGCAAAGCAGCGGCACCAGACCCAGCGGCAGCAGCAGCTGAAGCAGATACAGCCATTTGCCCGCATCCCCGTCGGCTGTGCGGAACAGCTGGGTGAGAAAGAAGCCGGGATTGCGCAGCAGAGTGGCCACAAGACCGGCAAGCCCGCTGCCGCCTTCCATCAGATTCGCATACCGGCCGACCATCACCCCTTCCCCAAAGGCGTAAAGCAGGCCAACCGCCGCGGCAAAATACCCGAGCGCCAGCCCGGCCAGGATCAGCCCATGCCGGCGCTGCCGGCGCACCAGAAACACATACGCCGCAAAAAGCAGCACGTACACCGCGGCATCCTCTTTGACAAGCAGCACCCCCACGGCGGCGACATACATCCAAGGGAACCGCTCGTATTCAAAGGCGGCAAACAGCCACAGCAGCAGCGGCACCAGAAAACAGTTCTCGTGCAGGTCGTAAAAGCAGCCGGCACTGAGCGCCGGATAGCCCGCGTAAATAAGCGCCAGGCAGGCGGTCGCTTTATGGGACAGCCCGTACTTACGGGCCAGAAAATACAACGGCACCAGACCGCTTGCCAGCACCACCGCCTGCCCGATCTGCAGGGTCAGCGGCGAGGGAAACAGCGCGTAAAACGGCAGCAGCAGGTAAAAGACCGGCGAGATGTGCACCGCAAAATGAGACAGCAGGCCGTTCCTCTCGCAGGTGGTCATCGGCAGGAAGGATTCCCGCATATTGTGAAACATCTGCGTAAATACGCCGAAGTCAAAATTCGGAGCCAAATAGCCGAGGTACCGCAGGCAGCCGATGGTGCCCACCACCGCGATAAACAGCGCGCCGCATACCGCAAAGGCCGCCAGACACCATTTCCGCCCGAACGGCAGCGGCAGCAGCTGCCAGTCCTTCTGCCGGAACAGCGGCGCCAGCACCAAAAACAGCGCCGCGAGCACCGCCACGCAGAAGGACCAGGGGTAGTTTCCCGCATAATGCCATACCAGCGTCCACCCATAGAACGGTGCGGCGCACGCCAGCAGATAATCGTCGGCACGCATGCGGGGGAACCGGTGATCCAGCAGTGTAAACAGCACAAATCCCAGCACAAGCCCGCCGAGCACCGCCAGAAGCGGGATGCTGCTGCCGGTCAGCGGACGGCTGAAGTCACCCTCCCGCCAGACGATCAGGCTGCAGCCGAGAAACCACACGCCTCCCAGCCGCTTGAGCGCCTTCGCCGGTGTCAGGCTGTCTGTCCATGCTTTGGGAATCACCGTCCGCTCCTCCTTTTCCGGCGCCGTTTATCTAAAAACGGCCGTCCGGTATATTCATACGGCGGCTCACGCCGCGGCGGAACCGTGGTTAATCGTCGTCGAGCTTGAGCACCGCCATAAACGCCTCCTGCGGCACCTCCACGCTGCCGAGCTGACGCATCCGCTTTTTGCCTTCCTTCTGCTTCTCCAGCAGCTTTTTCTTCCGGGTGATGTCGCCTCCGTAGCACTTGGCCAGCACATCCTTACGCATCGCCTTGACCGTCTCGCGGGCAATGATCTTGCCGCCGATCGCCGCCTGAATCGGCACCTCGAACAGCTGACGCGGAATATTATCCTTGAGCTTTTCGCACATCCGGCGGGCGCGTGCATAGGCGCTGCCGGAAAACACGATGAAGCTCAGCGCATCCACCGCCTCGCCG
This sequence comes from uncultured Oscillospiraceae bacterium, assembly GCA_900553255.1. Classification (GTDB taxonomy): domain Bacteria; phylum Bacillota; class Clostridia; order Oscillospirales; family Acutalibacteraceae; genus UMGS1591. The sequence goes on from USCI01000004.1 coordinate 58,136, forward strand.
TTTAAGAGGATGTCGAGCTTCACCAGTTCCGACTGCGCATAGCCCTTCAGCTCATAATCGAAGCTCGCATACCCCTTGGTGCGGGATTTGAGGGCATCGAAAAAGTCGTACACAATCTCGTTGAGCGGCAGCTCGTAATGGATGTCCACCCGCACGTCGTCGAGATATTTCATGTCGCGGAACACCCCGCGGCGCTCCTGGCACAGCTCCATGATGTTGCCGACGTAATCCTTCGGCGAGAGGATATGCGCATCCGCGATCGGCTCCTCCGCGCTGCGGATGGACGCCGGATCGGGATAGTTGGTCGGGTTGTCGATATAGCGCACGGTGCCGTCGTTCAGGGTGATGCGGTAAATGACGCTCGGCGCGGTGGTGATCAGATCGAGATCGTATTCCCGCTCGAGCCGCTCCTGGATGATTTCCATGTGCAGCAGGCCGAGGAAGCCGCAGCGAAAGCCGAAGCCGAGCGCCACCGAGGTCTCCGGCTCAAAGGTCAGCGAGGCGTCGTTGAGCTGCAGCCGCTCGAGCGCCTCCCGCAGGTCCTGATAATGTGCGCCGTCCGCCGGGAACACGCCGCAGAACACCATTGGGTTGACCTTGCGGTAGCCGGGCAGCGGCTGTGCCGCCGGATGGTCGCGCAGGGTCACGGTGTCGCCCACCCGCGCATCGTGCACCGTCTTGATCGCCGCGGCGATGTAGCCGACCTGGCCGGCATACAGGCCGCTGCACGGCTCCAGGCGGCCGGGGCGCATAATCCCGGTTTCCACCACATCGAACTCCGCACCGGTGGCCATCATGCGGATCGCGTCGCCGGGATGCACCTCGCCCTCCTTGACGCGGATGTAGACGATCACCCCGCGGTAACTGTCGTAATAGCTGTCGAAAATCAGCGCCTGCAGCGGGTTTTTCTCGTCGCCGCCGGGTGCAGGCACATGCCGCACCACCGCTTCGAGCACCGCCTCGATGTTGGTGCCCATTTTGGCGGAAATCAGCGGCGCATCCGAAGCGTCGATGCCGATGATGTCCTCGATTTCCTGCCGTACCCGCTCCGGCTCGGCCGAGGGCAGGTCGATCTTGTTGATGACCGGGACGATCTCCAGGCCGTGATCCACCGCGAGATAGGTGTTCGCCAGCGTCTGTGCCTCGATGCCCTGCGAGGCATCCACCACGAGGATCGCCCCCTCGCAGGCCGCCAGCGACCGCGATACCTCATAGTTGAAGTCCACGTGGCCGGGCGTGTCGATCAGGTTGAATATATAATCCTCCCCGTCCTGCGCATGGTAGGACAGGGTGACGGCGTGCGCCTTAATGGTGATGCCGCGCTCGCGCTCGAGATCCATGCTGTCGAGCAGCTGATCCTCCATATCGCGCAGCGCCACCGCCTGGGTTTTCTCCAGAATGCGGTCGGCAAGGGTGGATTTGCCGTGGTCGATATGGGCGATGATACTGAAATTGCGGATATGCTCACGGGTAACGTCCATGAAAACGACTCATTCCTTTCTGCGGTCCAAAAAAGCGGCACAGGCTCTGCCGGGGCGGCGAAGCCTGTGTGCGCCGGAGGTGCCGTGCTGTCTCAGTATACCATATTCTGCCCGCCGGTGACAACCGCTTTTCGCATCCCCGGCGGCTTTTTCGGTCAAACGGACAAGCGGGAGTGCATATATATAAGCAGTCCCTGTCCGCAGGACGGCGGTATGCCCGCCTCCGGCGGACCAGGCCGGCGTGAAAAGTGAAAGGAAGGATCCGTCTGTGAAGCCCTATCTGCTGCTAAAAAAAAGGCACATGGCGTATGTCCTCGCCGGGGTATTCCTGGCCGCTGTGGTGCTCGTTGCCCTGACCATGTCCCTGCCGGATCTGCTGGCCGGCGCCTCGGCCAATGCCCAGCGGAAGCTGCCGATCTACTGCACCGACCGGGCCGACAAGGTGGTTTCCCTGACCTTCGATGCGGCCTGGGGAGACGAGGATACCGAACAGCTCATCGATATCCTCGGCAAATACAACGTGCGCGCCACCTTTTTCGCCACCGGCGACTGGGTGGATCGCTGCCCCGACTCGGTAAAGGCGCTGCACGACGCCGGCCATGAGATCATGAACCACTCCGACACCCATCCCCATATGCCCGACCTCACCCGGGAGAAAATGCTCCGGGAACTGCGCACCTGCAACGACAAGATCCAGGCCATCACCGGGGTGTGCCCCACCCTGCACCGGGCGCCCTACGACGATTACGACAACGCGCTCATCGAGACGGTGGAATCGGCCGGCATGCAGTGCGTCCAGTGGGACGTCGATTCACTCGACTGGCGGGAGCTGCCGGTGGAGGAGATCGTCGAGCGGGTCACCGGGCAGGTGAGCTCCGGCTCCATCGTACTGTTTCACAACGGGGTAAAAAACACCCCCGAAGCGCTGGACATCATCATCGAGCGGCTGCTCGCGGAGGGCTATACCTTCCTGCCGGCCTCCGAAATGGTCTATACCGAAGGCTATACCATCAACCACGAAGGACGGCAGATCCGCAATGCCTCCTGAGGGCTTGCATCCGCCGCTGTTTTGTTGTACCATTAGGACAGGAAGAACCAAAGCAGGCCGGGGAAGCGGGTTCCGTGTGGGTCTGCTTGTCCCAAAAGACTATAAACAGGCAGGAGAGAGAATTTTGCAGGACATCAAAAAGGAATTCATCGAATTCATGATGGGCGCCGACGTGCTGCGTTTCGGCGATTTCGTCACCAAAAGCGGACGGAACACCCCCTATTTCATCAACACCGGCAACTACCGCACCGGCCGGCAGATCGCCGAACTCGGCCGGTTTTATGCCGCGCTGATCCAGGACACCTGCGGCGACCGGTTCGACGCGATGTTCGGTCCGGCCTATAAGGGCATCCCGCTGGTCACGACGACTGCCGGCGCGCTGGCAACCGCATATGACATCGACAAGCCGTATTTCTTCAACCGCAAGGAGGCGAAGGATCACGGCGAGGGCGGCAGCCTGGTCGGCTACAAGCCGCAGGACGGCGACCGCATCATCATTATCGAGGACGTCATCACCGCCGGCACCGCGATCCGCGAGACGCTGCCGGTGCTCATGGAGAGCGCCAAAGTCACCGTGCCGGATATGTTCATTTCGGTCAACCGCTGCGAGGTCGGCCAGACCCCCGGCAAAACCGCGGTGATGGAGGTGCGCGAGCAATTCGGCATCAACGTGCACGCGATTGTGACGGTGCGGGACATCTACGAATACCTGAAGGGCTGCGCGGACTACGCCGAACTGCTGCCCCGCATGGAGGATTATATGAACCGCTACTGCGTGTTTGATTGATGTACTTGCCGAAAAGACCCGCTGTCAAGTTGCGCCTGACAGCGGGTCTTTGTATTTCAGGATTTATCGGGGTGCGTAAACAAGCCCCACAGGAAAACAATCGCACCGGGGATCGGCAGCGCGATGGAATATGACGGCATTGCGTCTGTCCGCACGCTCCGCAAACGTGAGGCCGGTGCACCCATTCCGGCGCCCTTCAATATTCGGCAGGCTGTCGTGCCGCGCACGCATCCGTTCTCCCTGTCACCGATGAAGGGAAACGCAGAATGCCGTTGACGATGCAGGAAAATCGTGGTATTCTCAAATAAAATAATACTGAGATATTCAACCTGGAATGTGCAGTGTGGCAGATTGCGATCGGAGAGTGATTTCCACGGGCGTCTTCTATGATGTTTTAATCACGATTTATGCAATCATCTTCTATATTGGCATGCTAGCTGCTATTATTGTTTCTTCAATCTTTTTTGGAAAGTATATAAAGCAGGCCATGGAAAAGGATAGACGAAAGGCCGCCGAACAAACCCGCGAGCCGGGTCTTCGGACTCGTACACATCGCCATGTATTTTTAAAATACGGAATATCATGTTTTAGTTTGGCGCTTTATCCTTTTTTATGCGTAGCCTATTGTTTTCATCGTTTTACTGAACCGGACTTATATAGTGGTTTTGCAGCTCTTCCACTTATTTTCGGTTTTCCCTTTGTTATTGTAGCAGACATCTTCTCAACAATAATAGGTATAAACTTGTTGAAAGCAAAAAAGTATATTCTTGCTGATATCAGCCTCGCTCTCGTTCTGTTGACAATTTCTCTCTATGTTGCTTTTTTTATCAGGACATTTACGAATACCTGAAAGGCCGCGCGGACTACGCCGAACTGCTGCCCCGCATGGAGGACTACATGAACCGCTACTGCGTGTTCGGCTGATGTACTTACCGAAAAGTCCCGCCGTCAGGCATAGCCTTTACGGCGGGGCTTTTCATATTCAGCGTTTCAGCGTTTATCGACGCGCGTGAAAACCGCAGGGAAACGGCTGCAGCAACAGGATATTGATCCAGCTGTTGATCATCGGCACAATGGCGCCCCAGATCCCCATAGGCAAGCGATTTCTGTCCCCGGCACGCCTGTCTGCAGTTACTTCAGATACTCGTCGTCGTTCTGGTAATACTGGTCGCGGAATTTGTTCGGCGTGGTCCCGGTGTACTTCTTGAACACCCGGAAAAAGTTGTTGACATCGCTGAACCCGCAGGACTTGGCCACCTCTTCCACCGAGCCGTTGCGGATGAGTTTCTCCTTCGCGCGGCTGATCCGGTAGTTGACCAGATAATTGTACGGCGACATGCCGAAGCTCTCCTTAAACAGGCGGATGAAGTAATACGGCGAAATATAGCGGTTCTTGGCAAATTCCGAGATGTTGATGTTCTCGCTGTAATGCTCCTGCAGGTAAACCGCCGCGTTTTCCAGCAGCTCGCTGTGGCTGTTGGCCTTTTTCTGGCGGGACTGCAGCACGATGATCTCGGTCAGCAGCGCCGAAACGAGGTTGGAAAAGATAAAGCAGGAGTCCCGGTCGATCTTGGTAAACTCGTTGAGGATGCTGTCAAAGTAGTAGGCCGCATTGCCGGAATACTCCAGGAAGCCGATGCAGCGGTCCACCACCTTCTGCCCGCCGGGCGCGGTAAAATGGATGTGCTTGTATTCCCAGTAGTCGGACGGCGCCGTCCGGTACAGGTGCGGCTTGTAGCAGTCCACCAGCAGCAGCGAACCCGGCGAACAGGTATACACCTTCCCCTCGGTCTCCACGTAGCCGCAGCCACCGGTGGTCAGGATACACTGATAGCTTTCGATCCCCTGCCGATTGGTATAATACTTTTTCCCCACCGTCCAGTCGGCCGCAGCCGTGACGCAGAACGGCATCTGACGCGCCTCTTCGTCTGGCGTATAGCAATAAACCTTTTGTACCGGCGCATCCTCGTTTTCCTTTTCTTCCAGAAACGCCTGGAATTCGGCATCGAAATCCTCAGATATGATGCATTTCACGTTTTGGTAGTCCATCTGGAATTCCAGCTTCGGCGCAGTACCCTTTTTCTCGTTTTCTTCCGGCATTTCTATCACCCCGATACCTGTTTACTGGATTATTTTCCTCTCTATTTTCTATATTAATCGATAAAAAGACATTTGTCAAATATTTGTCTACGTCCTGCAAGTTCAGCAGAAATTGCTTTTTTTCATGCTTTATACCAGCTTCAAAAAACGGCATTTTTTCGATATCCTGATTATAAAACTACGCGGTATGCCTTAATTTTCTTTGCTGTACCGCCACTTTTTGCCTTGTGCAAAAAATGCTGAAAATGCATAATCAAAACCACCAGTGAACTGGTGGTATGCACAGGCCCTGGAAGGGCCAAATAC